>CAMCYY010000048.1 GCA_945885335.1 Bordetella parapertussis | reverse complement strand
AGGCCGTGCTGCTGTCCGATCGCGTGGTGATGATGACCAACGGGCCGGCCGCCACCATCGGTGAAATCCTCACCGTCGATCTGCCGCGTCCGCGCGAGCGCCTGGCCCTGGCTGCACATCCGCGCTACATGGCTCTCAGATCCGAGGTGCTGAAGTTCCTGTACCAGAAGCAGTTGAGAGTCGCGGCCTGATCAACGAGAAAACACGAGGAACCCATGACACCCGAGCAGATCGCCATCGTCCAGACCACGTTCAAGAGCGTGGCACCCATTTCCGATACCGCCGCCCAACTGTTCTACGGCAAACTGTTCGAGCTTGACCCGACCCTGAAGCCGCTGTTCAAGGGCGACATGCACGAACAGGGCCGCAAACTGATGATGATGATCGGCACGGCGGTGGCCGGCCTGAACGACCTGCCGCAACTGGTGCCAGCGGTGCAGGCGCTTGGCAAGCGCCACGCCGGCTACGGCGTGCTGCCGCAGCACTTCGACACCGTGGGCGCAGCACTGCTGTGGACGCTGGAACAGGGCCTCGGCCCCGCCTTCACTTCCGAAGCCAGAGCCGCCTGGACAGAAACCTACATGACGCTGGCTGCAGTGATGAAGCAGGCGGCCTACGGAACTCCGGAGTGATCTCTGCCTTCCCTCACCCTCGATCCCTCTCCCGGGGGGAGAGGGAATACAAGCCCTTCTCCCCTCGGGAGAAGGGTTGGGATGAGGGAAGGCTTTTCAGCCATGCCTGAAGTCAAATCCACCTGCTGCTACTGCGGTGTCGGCTGCGGCGTCATCATCGAACATGACGGGCAGGCCATCACCGGTGTGCGCGGCGACCCGGACCACCCGGCGAACTTCGGCCGCCTGTGCACCAAGGGCCAGACCCTGCATCTCTCTGCGGGCACCTCCACCCGCGTGCTGTTTCCGGAGCTGCGCCGTGGCAAGACCGGCCCGCGCGAGCGCGCGAGCTGGGAAGAAACCCTCGATTACACGGCCGAACGCTTCGCCACCATCATCCGTGAGCATGGCCCGGATTCGGTTGCCTTCTATATCTCCGGACAGTTGCTGACCGAGGACTACTACGTTTTCAACAAGCTCGCCAAAGGCCTGATCGGCACCAACAACGTCGATACCAATTCGCGACTGTGCATGTCATCCGCAGTCGCGGGCTACAAGGCCACGCTGGGCGCCGATGCGCCCCCGGCCTGCTACGAGGACATCGCCCACACCGACTGCCTGTTCATCTCGGGCTCGAACACCGCCTTCGCCCACCCCATCCTGTACCGCCGCATCGAGGATGCCCGCAAAGCCAACCCGGGCCTCAAAACCATCGTGGTCGATCCGCGCCGCACCGACACCGCGCGCGAGGCCGACCTGCACCTGGCCATCCTGCCCGGCACCGACGTGGCGCTGTGCAACGGCATGCTGCATGTGCTGGTGTGGGAAGGCCTGTGCGATGCCGACTACATCCGCAACCACACCGAAGGCTTCGAGACCATCCGTGAAACCGTGCGCGAGTACACGCCGGTGGCGGTCTCTGAAATCTGTGGCGTGCCGGCCGCAGACATCGTCAAGGCCGCCAAGTGGTTTGCCGAATCGAAAGCCACCCTGTCGCTCTACTGCCAGGGCCTGAACCAGTCCTCCAATGGCACACAGAACAACGCTGCCGTGATCAACCTGCATCTGGCCACAGCGCAGATCGGCCGGCCCGGTGCCGGACCGTTCTCGCTCACCGGCCAGCCCAACGCCATGGGCGGGCGTGAAGTGGGCGGCATGGCCAACCTGCTGTCCGCGCATCGCGACCTGGCCAACCCCGAGCATCGCGCTGAAGTGGCAAAGCTGTGGGGCGTGGCCGATGTGCCGGCGAAACCCGGCAAGACTGCGGTCGAACTGTTCGATGCGGTGCGCTCAGGCGACATCAAGGCCGTCTGGATCGCCTGCACAAACCCGGCGCAGTCCATGCCGGATGCCGATACTGTCTGCGAAGCGCTTGAAAAAGCCGAGCTCGTGGTGTTGCAGGAGGCGTTTTCCAATACCGACACCGCGCGCTATGCCGACGTGCTGTTGCCCGCGACCACCTGGGGCGAGAAGGAAGGCACGGTGACGAATTCCGAGCGGCGCGTCACGCGTGTGCGCGGCGCCATCCCGCCGGCGCGCAAGGCGCTGCACGACTGGCAGATTGCGCGCGACTTTGCGCTGGTGCTCGGCGAGAAGCTCGGCCGCACCGATGCAACAACGTTGTTCGACTATCCCACGCCGGAGAGTGTATTCAACGAACACCGCGAATCGACGCGCGGCCGCGACCTCGACATCACCGGCATGAGCTACGCAATGCTGGAGACCGCAGGGCCGCAGCAATGGCCGCTCATCGAAGGTGAGAGCACGGGCAAGGCCCGGCTGTACGAAGACGGCCGCTTTCCCACACCCTCGGGCCGCGCGCGCTTCGCCGATACCCGGTACCGCCCTACGGCGGAAAAGACCGATGCGCGCCATCCGCTGCATTTCAACACCGGGCGGCTGCGCGACCAGTGGCACGGCATGAGCCGCACCGGCCGCATCGCCCGCCTCTACAACCATGTCGAGGAACCAGTGCTCGCCATGCACGCGCGCGACATGGAGCGGCGCAATCTGAAGGATGGTGACATCGTGCGCGTCGCAAACCGCCGCGGCGCAATTGCCGTGCGCGCCGCCGCTTCCGATGAAATGCGACCGGGGCAGACTTTCCTTGCCATGCACTGGGGCAGCCAGTTCATGAACTCGGCCGGCGCCAACGCGCTCACCACACCGGCCGTTGATCCGGTATCGAGGCAGCCGGAGTTGAAACACGCCGCCGTGCAAGTCGAAAAGCTCGACCTGCCCTGGCAGCTCGTCATCATGCGCACGGTCACCCTCGAGGAAGCCCCGCGGTTGCTGGCCAGAGTGCAACCCAGGCTGGCCGGCTTCGGTTATGCCACCGCCGGACTGTTTGGTCGCGACGCACCTGCAGTGATCCTGCGCGCAGCCAGCGCGGTACCGCTGCAGGACGCAGTACTGGCTGAACTCGATGAGCTGTTTCGTTTCAGCGATGCCCACAGCATGGTCTATCGCGATGCGCGCCGCGGCGTCTCAAAGCGCGTCATGGTCGAAGCCGGCCGCGTCACTGCGGTGCGTCTGACCGGAGAAACAGCGGCGCGCGACTGGCTGAAGGAAGTCATGGCCGAACAGACCTCGGCCGATGCGGTGCGACGCTGGGTGCTGGCGCCGGTATCCACACTGCCCACCGCAGTCGCTGCCAGCCGCGGCCGCATTGTGTGCAACTGCCTGAACGTCGCGGAATCCGAAATCATGGCCGAAGTGACGCTGGGCGCGGACCTGCCGGCACTGCAGGACAAACTCAAGTGCGGCACAAGTTGCGGCTCCTGCGTGCCCGAACTCAAACGCCTGGTGGCGATGAGGAAGGCGGCATGAAGCCGATGCATGGAAAGGTTTACCTCATCGGCGCAGGCCCGGGCGACGTGGAACTGCTGACGCTGAAAGCCGTCCGTGCGCTCGGCGAGGCAGACGTCGCGCTGATTGATGACCTGGTGAACCGCGAGGTGCTGCAGTTCCTGCGCCCCGGCACCCGCCTCATCGAAGTGGGCAAGCGCGGTGGATGCAGGTCCACACCGCAGGCTTTTATCGAAAAGCAGATGGTTAAACTGGCACAACAGGGGCTGGTCGTGGCGCGCATCAAGGGCGGTGACCCCTTCGTATTCGGCCGCGGCGGCGAAGAGATTGAAGCCCTGCGCGCCGCCGGCATCGAAACCGAAGTCGTGAACGGCATTACCTCAGGCATCGGCGCGCCAGCTTCACTGGGCATCCCGGTGACGCATCGCGACTGTGCGCGCGGCGTGACTTTGATCACGGGGCATACGCGGAGCGGCGACTCACCCAACTGGGGTGCGCTTGCGCACTCCGGCACCACGCTGGTGATCTACATGGGCATGGCGCATCTGGCGGAGATCAGCGCAAGTCTGCGCGCCGCGGGCATGGATGGCGCCACCCCCGTCGCACTGATTCAGAACGGCACGCTGGCAACGGAGCGCAGCGTGATTACTTCCCTTTCCAGCGCCGCCGAAGCCGCCGGGAATAGTGGAATCGGCAGTCCGGCCATCATCGTCATCGGCGATGTGGTGCGGTTCGCAAACAAGACCTCTGCGCAGGTAGTGAAGCCCCTGCGCCAGGTCGCATAAAGGGCGGCGAAGGAATACACATGAAAAAAATGAAACTCGTCATGGTCGAAGGCAAACGACCGCACCGGCCCAACCCCGCCGGCGCTGTTGCTCATCGTTTGGAGATACGGCCATGAAAAAGATGAAACTCGTCATGGTGGGGAATGGCATGGCCGGCGTGCGCACGCTGGAGGAGCTGATCAAGATCTCGCCCGACCTCTACGACATCACGGTCTTCGGCGCCGAGCCAAACGCAAACTACAACCGCATCCTGCTCTCGCCCGTGCTGGCCGGCGAGATGACCATCAAGGACATCATGCTGAATGATGTCGATTGGTACGAGCAGAACAACATCAAGCTGCACCTGAACAAGAAGATCGTGCGCATTGATCGCGCCGCGCGCAAGGTCATCGCCGAGGACGGCACCACCGAGGAATACGACCGGCTGCTGCTCGCCACGGGATCCAACCCCTTCATCCTGCCGGTAAACGGCAAGGACCTCGATGGCGTGCTCAGCTACCGCGACATCGGCGACACCGACGCCATGATCGCCGCCGCGGCAAAGTACAAGCACGCCGTGGTGATCGGCGGCGGCCTGCTGGGCCTTGAGGCCGCCAACGGCCTGAAGCTGCGCGGCATGGACGTGACAGTGGTGCACATTATGCCCTGGCTGATGGAGCGCCAGCTCGACAAGACCGCCTCCCAGATGCTGCAGAAGTCGCTGGAGAAAAAGGGCCTGAAGTTCCTGCTGCAGAAGCAGACCTCCGAAATCGTCGGCGCACCGACCGCCGAAGGCAGCCTGCGCGTGAAAGCGGTGCGCTTCGAGGACGGGCTGGAAATCCCCGCCGACCTGGTGTGCATGGCGGTGGGCATACGCCCCAACGACGAGCTGGCACGCCAGTCTGGCATCTACTGCAACCGCGGCATAGTGGTAAACGACACCATGCAGACCTTCGACCCGCGCATCTACGCAGTGGGTGAATGTGCCTCGCATCGCGGCATCGCCTACGGCCTGGTGGCGCCGCTGTTCGACATGGCAAAAGTCTGCGCCAACCACCTCGCGCACATGGGCATCGGCCGCTACCAGGGCTCGGTGACCTCCACCAAGCTGAAAGTCACCGGCATCGACCTGTTTTCCGCGGGCGACTTCTCCGGCGGCGAAGGCACCGAGGAGATCGTCATGCACGACGCCGTGGGCGGCGTGTACAAGCGCATCATCATCAAGGACGAGCGCATCATCGGCAGCGTGCTCTATGGCGATACGGTGGACGGCTCCTGGTACTTCCAGATGCTGCGCGAAAAGCAGAACATCGGCGAGGTGCGTGACCACCTGATGTTCGGCCAGTCCCACCTGGGCAACACCGGCCACCAGGGCCAGAGCAACGCCGCCGCCATGCCCGACACCATGGAGGTATGCGGCTGCAACGGCGTGTGCAAGGGTGTGATCGTCAAGGCCATCAAGGAAAAGGGGCTGTTCTCGCTGGATGATGTGAGAAAGCACACCAAGGCCTCATCCTCGTGCGGTTCCTGCACCGGACTGGTAGAGCAGATTCTCGCCTCCACCGTGGGCGGCGCCTATACCCCGCAGGCCAACCTCACCAAGCCCATGTGCGGATGCACCGACCACACGCACGAGGAAACCCGCAAGGTCATCAGGGAAGTAAAAGTCGGCGAGCAACACCTGCTGGCCATCCCGCAGGTCATGCACTTCATGGAGTGGAAGACGCCGAACGGCTGCGCCTCATGCCGCCCGGCGCTGAACTACTACCTGCTCTCGACCTGGCCGCATGAGGCGAAGGACGATCCGCAGTCGCGCTTCATCAATGAACGCGCCCATGCCAACATCCAGAAGGACGGCACCTATTCGGTGGTGCCGCGCATGTTCGGCGGCGTGACCAATTCATCCGAGCTGCGCCGCATCGCCGACGTGGTGGACAAATACAACATTCCCACGGTGAAGGTGACCGGCGGCCAGCGCATCGACCTCCTGGGTGTGAAGAAGGAAGACCTGCCCGCGGTGTGGAAGGATCTGGCGATGCCCTCGGGCCACGCCTACGCCAAGGCGCTGCGCACGGTGAAGACCTGCGTGGGCAGCGAGTGGTGCCGCTTCGGCGTACAGGACTCCACCCAGATGGGCATCGACATGGAGAAGGCGTTCTGGAAGATGTACGCCCCGCACAAGGTAAAGATGGCGGTATCCGGTTGCCCGCGCAATTGCGCCGAATCCGGCATCAAGGACATCGGCGTGATCGGTGTCGATTCCGGCTGGGAGATCTACGTGGCCGGCAACGGCGGCATCAAAACCGAAGTCGCGCAGTTCCTGTGCAAGGTGAAAACCTCGGAAGAGGTCATCGAGTACTCCAGCGCCTTCATCCAGCTCTATCGTGAAGAGGCGCGTTACCTCGACCGCACCGTGCACTGGGTGGCACGCGTCGGGCTGGATTACGTGAAGCAGCGCGTGCTCGAAGATGCGGAGGGCCGCAAGGCGCTGTTCGAGCGGCTGCAGTACGCGCTGCAGGGCGAGAAGGACCCGTGGGCGGAACGCACCCGGGGCATGGAAAAACACGAATTCGAGGCATTGACCGTATGAGTGCCCAACCTGTCATCAACATCACACCGGCGGGCGACGCGCGCACCTGGGTGAAGGTCGGCACGGTCGGGGACATCCCGAAACTCGGCGCCCGCGTCGTCCGCAGCGCGCATGGCGACATTGCCGTGTTCCGCAATGCCGAGGACGAGGTGTTTGCACTGCGCGACCAATGCCCGCACAAGGGCGGGCCGCTGTCGCAGGGAATCGTGTTCGGCAAGACCGTCGCCTGCCCGCTGCACAACTGGCAGATCGGCCTCGCCGATGGCCAGGCGGTGGCGCCCGATGTGGGCTGCACCGGGCGCTTCGAGACGAAGGTCGAGGACGGCGTGGTCTATCTGCAGCTGTAAACTGGAATTATAATCATTTTCATTTTTACATTACGATATAAAGCACGTTATCTTGATAATTGATATCAGGACTATCGGCCATTCCGTGATTCCCCCCGCCTATTCGATCTTGATATTCGCCGTCTTGATGAGCCGGCCGTATCGGGCGAAGTCCGCCCTCATGATCTCGGCAAACTGCTCGGGCGGATTGTAGAAGGGCTCCTGCCCCTGGCTTTGCAGCCTCTCGCGAATGTCGGGCATCGCAACGATCTTGCCAACCTCGGCCGAGAGCTTGTCCACGATGGCCTTGGGCGTGCCGGCCGGCGCGAGCAGTCCGCGCCAGAATCCTGCGTCATAGTTGGGAAGACCCGCCTCGGTGAAGGTCGGCACCTGCGGCAACGCCGACAGACGCTTGCTGCCGCTGACGGCGATGGCGCGCAGCCTGCCCGCTTTAACCTGCGAGATGGCATTGATGGGCACCATGAAGGAGGACTGCACCTGGCCGCCCATGAGGTCGGTGATAACGAGGGCGGACCCCTTGTAGGGAATGTGCAGCATCTTGACCCCGGCCATGCTCGCGAACAGTTCTCCGGCAAGGTGGTTCGCACCACCCGATCCGGCCGAGGCGAAATTCATCGCCTCGGGTTTGGTCTTCGCCAGCGCAATGTATTCCTTCAGGTTGTTGACCGGCAGCCCGGGGTGGACCACCAGCAGTTCTTCGGCCAGGTCGAAGGTCGCAATCGGCAGGAAGTCCTTGATCGGATCGTATGGCGCCGCCATGAGTTGCGGGACGACCACATGCGTCATGGCGATGAAGATGATGGTGTAGCCATCCGGAGCCGACTTCGCCACATTGTCCGTGCCGATGGTGGTATTGCCCCCGCCGCGGGCATCGACAATCACCTGCTGCCCCCAGGCCTCGGTGAACTTCTCGCCGATCCAGCGCGAAGCAACGCTGGTGCTGCCGCCCGGCGCGTAGGGCGTCACGATGCGAATAGGCTTGTTCGGATAGTTCTGCTGCGCCATGACTGTCGCGGACATCGTTGACACGGCAGCCATGAAGCCCAAGGCCAGGACAGCTGTTCCAGTTACCCGCATTGCGTTCTCCTCGTTGGTGCTCGTTGATTGTGCCGGTGTTGCGGCGGCATGGGTATTTGACGGCCTTGAGACCTTGATATTGACAACTCAGCGACGTGCGGTTTCCTCGTGCACGAAGCGGATGATGCGGGCAATGGCATCGGCCGTGCCCTTCGCATCGGGATTCTCGTTCATGAAATTCTGACTCATGCCCTCGACCAGATGCAGCTCGAGGCGCCCGCCCGCCTTGCGATACTCGGCGACAAAGCGCTCAAGGTGCGGCCGTGGATGCGCCTTGTCCGCATCGCCCTGGACATAGAGCATCGGCGGCATGAGCGCTTTTTCACCGCGCTCCAGTGATCGGACCGGATTGCCTTCTTCCATGGCAGCCTCGGTCTTCCAGTACAGGTCGTGGGACTGGATGGTCTCCACTGCCTCCTTGCTGCCCTCGGCGGCTTCCTGCTTCACCTTGTGATAGCGGCCCAGCGGATCGATCACCGGCCAGCACAGCACGGCGCAACGCACCGATGCATCAACCGCGGCATCCACTGCAGCGGCGCCCAGGGGCACCGCTGCATAGCGCGCATCACCGGGCCGCATCGCCACCAGCGCCGCCTGATGCCCGCCGCTGGAGGTGCCCATGACGCCCACCCGATCCGGATCGCCGCCGAACTGCGCCGCGTGCGCCTTGAGCCAGCGCACCGCGTAATGAATGTCCGCCACGGAAGCGGGATAGCCCGGATCAGCCGGCGGCATGCGAAAGTCGATGCCCGCAACGATCACGCCGCCACGCGCCATCGATTCGTCCATCATGGCGTTGCGCATGCGGTCCTGCTTGACCCAGGCGCCGCCGTGCGCTTCAACCATCATCGGGAACGCCCCATTGCCCGCTTTGCCGGCCTTGCCTGCAATGGGGCGGTAAATCCTGGCGAGGAATGACCGGCCGCCGTGACTCAGGTACTCGAACTCGCTGACCTCGACTTCGTATTGCGAATCGACGGCAGCGCTCATGGCAGATCCTTGTTGAATTCGCGCGTCATTGTGCAACGACGCCAGCTTCCCTGGACATCTGCCCCCACATGGCGACGTCCTGCTTGAGAAAGGCCTCTGTCTCCTCGACGCTGCGCGGTGTCGGCTCGATGCCGAAGTTCGCCAACTGGTCCAGCACCTCCTTGGAGCCCAGCGCCTTGACCACGGCCTGATTGATCCGGGCGACGACCGGCCGGGGAATGCCCGCCGGCCCCATGAGCGCGAACCAGGTGGGCACGTCCAGGGAGGGAAAGCCCAGTTCAATGAAGGTCGGCACATCGGGAATCAGCGCCAGGCGCTTGTTGCCCGTGACACCAAGCAACTGAATCTTGCCTGCCTTGTAATGGGGAAGGCTGGTGACCAGCGGCGCGAACAGCAGTTGGGTGCGCTCGGCCAGCAGGTCCGTCACCGCCGGCACTGTACCCTTGTAGACCACTTTTTCAATGTCGAAGCCGCCTTCCTTTTTCAGCGTATTCAGCAGGAAGGAGCTGGTCCCCGTCGGCCCGCCCACCGCGGCATTGAACTGCCCCTGCTTCGCCTTGAACAGCACGATCGCCTCCTTGATGCTCTTTGCCGGAAAGCTGCGCGGCACCATCAAAGTGTAGGGCTGCATGCCAATCATGGCGACCGGAGTCATCTTCGCGAACGGCACGCCGACCTTCATGGTGTAAATATTGATGGAAAAGCTGGTGCTTCCCACGACCAGCGTGTAGCCGTCGGGCGCCGCGTTTGCCGTCGCCTCGACGGCGATGTTGCCGGATGCGCCATCGCGGTTCGTCGGCACCATGGTCTGGCCCAGCAATTCCGACACCTTGGTGGCAATGACGCGCCCCGCCACATCCACTGCCGTGCCCGGCGGAAAGGGAACATAAAGGGTCACGGGCTTGGCGGGAAACGCCTGGGCCAGTGCGCCGGCTGAAAACAGCATGGCCCCCACGAACGCGATAAGCAGCGGCAATCTGTTCATGTCACGCTCTCCCTTGTGTGCATTGACGCCCTCTGCGTGGCGTCATTCATGGTGGACATTCCCTGCCGGCTTGTGAACCCTGCGGCCTGAAACATCGAGTCTGGCCGGGGCATCATATTGCAGTGACACCCGCCACGCAAACGCATGGGCATTCGCGCTGCGCGACAAGTGCCGCCGAACAAAGGCTGCACCCGCATGTTTGCCGCCAGGGCCGGCAATGAAATGGCATTTCCAGAGCCTGTATGCTGTTTTATTATTAATATCAATAATATTTTGTATAACAATAATACACAAGCTTTTACAAGATAATTGTAATCATCGTATTTTATGGCACGGGAATTTTCAAGACACTTCTGCCCGCCTAATCGCGCAGAATGTTTGCACTGCCCTCCGTTGAGTCATAGGATGCGGCAGGCGCGCCCTGAATGACCAAAGACGATCAGAGGCCCGCCTGCCGCCATGACCCCGCCACCCACAAACACGCTACCGCCCGACAAACCACCACCCGACGCAACACCGTCCTGGCGCGGCTTGCCGACCGGCGTCTGGGCCATGGGCTTCGCGTCGCTGTTCATGGACATGTCATCGGAACTGATTCACAGCCTGCTGCCGATATTCATGGTCGCAGGCCTGGGCGCCTCGATGCTCACGGTTGGCATCGTCGAAGGCGTCGCAGAAGCCACTGCGGCCATCATGAAGGTGTTCTCGGGCGCGCTAAGTGATTACCTGGGTCGCCGAAAATTCCTGATGGTGCTGGGCTACGGCCTGGCCGCACTGACCAAGCCGGTATTTCCGCTGGCAGGCTCGGTAGGCTGGGTGTTCGCTGCGCGCTTTTTCGATCGCGTCGGCAAGGGCATACGCGGCGCACCGCGCGATGCACTGGTGGCCGACATTACCGCACCGGCGATCCGCGGCGCCGCCTATGGCCTGCGCCAGGCACTCGATTCGGTTGGCGCATTCCTCGGCCCGCTGCTCGCCGTAGCGCTGATGCTCTGGTTCGCCAACGATTTCCGCACGGTGATGTGGTTCGCGGTTATCCCAGCCTTCATCTCGGTTGCACTGCTCATCGTCTACGTACGCGAGCCTGAGCGCGCCCCTGCGCATGAGGGGCGTGCCCGCTCGCGCATGCCGCTCAGACTGGCCGACGCAAAACACCTGTCCTCTGCCTACTGGATCATCGTGGCCATCGGCGCGGTGTTCACACTGGCACGCTTCAGCGAAGCCTTCCTGCTGCTGCGCGGCCAGGATGCGGGCCTCGATCTCGGCTACGCGCCGCTGGTGATGATCGTGATGAACGTGTTCTATGCCGCGGCCGCCTATCCGGCCGGCGCCGCCGCCGACCGCTTCAGCCATCGCGCGCTGCTGCTGCTCGGCCTCGCCCTGCTGATTGCATCGGACGTGGTGCTGGCCCGAGCCGCATCGCCACTGATGGTTTTTGCCGGCGCCGCACTGTGGGGATTGCACATGGCATTCACGCAGGGACTTTTGTCCAAGCTCGTCGCGGATACGGCACCTGCAGACCTACTCGGCACAGGGTTCGGCATTTTTCATCTGGTCAGCGGCATAGCGATGCTGCTCGCCAGCGTCATCGCGGGGGCCCTGTGGAGTGAATTCGGCCCGGCCGCGACTTTCACCGCTGGCGCGGTGTTCGCTGCAATCACCGCCGCCGGACTGCTGCTCTATCGAACCACCCCGCGCCAGCCGGTCACGCCCTCACCCTAGCGCCGCGGCCGTGGCGCCAGCCACAGCAGCCAGCCCAGACCGATCGCCGCGGATAGCGCCGAACCGGCGAGGATGCCGAGCTTGGCCTGTTCGACGAGTGCCGGTGAGTGGAAGGCGAGTTGCGCGATAAACAGCGACATCGTGAAGCCGATGCCGCCCAGCCATGCCGCGCCGAGCAGGTGGCTCCAGTGCACGCCCGAAGGCAGTCGGGCCATGCCCATGCGCACCGCCGCCAAGCTGAACAGGCTGATGCCGGCGAACTTGCCCAGCGCCAGGCCGCACAGCACGCCCAGCGTCACCGGATTTGCGAACGCCTCGCGCCAGGCGATGCTGCCAAGGTCAATGCCTGCATTGGAGAGCGCAAACACCGGAATGATGGCAAAGGTGACCCACGGGATGAGGCCGTGCTCCATGCGCTGCTGCGGACTTTGCACCGCCGCAGCCGAATGCTCGATGGCTTCGGCGATGACGGTCATGGGGTGGTCATCGAGTGGATCTGCAGAGGCATCCGCGGATGCGCGGCCCTCGCGCAGCGCTGAGTGCAGTTCATCGATGCGCTGCTCGAACTGCGCTGGCGAATGGGACGGACGGGCGGGAATGGTGAAGGCAAGGAGGATGCCGGCCAGCGTGGCATGCACACCGGATGCATGTACCGCAAACCAGAGCAGCACGCCGACCACCACATAGGGCAGCGGATTGCGAATGCCGCCGCGATTGAACAGCACCAGCAGCACGAACAATCCGGCCGCGGCACCCAGTGCCTGGAAATCCATGTCTGCCGTGTAGAAAATGGCGATGACCAGCACCGCGCCCAGGTCATCGGCAATCGCCAGCGCGGTCAGGAAAATGATCAGGTTGCGCGGAATGCGCCAGGCCAGCAGAACCAGTATGCCAATGGCGAACGCGATGTCGGTGGCCATGGGAATGCCCCAGCCGGAGGCAGTCGGCGTGCCGGCGTTGAAAAGCGCATAAATCAGTGCCGGTACTACCATGCCACCCAGCGCCGCCGCCACCGGCACCGGCAGAGCAGCATCCTTCATCGATGACAGCTCGCCCACCAGGATTTCACGCTTGAGTTCGAGGCCCACCATCAGGAAGAACAGGGCCATCAGTGCGTCGTTGACCCACTGGTGCAGCGTCAGTTCCAGGCGGAATTGATCGCCCAGTGCGATGACGAGCGGCTGCTCCCAGAAATGATGAAAGGCCGGCCCGCCCGGACCCGAGGCAATGACCAGCGCGGCGATCGTGGTCAGCACCAGCACGATGCCGCCCGCAGTGGTGCGACGGAGGAACCGCTCCAGCGGCGTGAGAATGCGCCCGAACAGCGGCTCCAGCGGATACTTTTTGATTGAGTTCATGGCAGGTCATTGTAAATGACCCGTGCGCCCGTTTTTTCCCATTCAATGCAGGCCAGAAATCCCCATGCCCCGTGCCGACTTGTCTGACGGTCTGCTGCCGGTCTTGCTACGGGCCGCCGGGAACGGCGATCCTCGTCAACCAGCCTGCCGGTGGCGCCGCCTGCCCAGGTCCGTCAGCGGCCCGATCCCGGGTGCGCAACGCTCGCGAAACCCGTCCGGGATGCGGCCAAACAGCAGGGGCTGAAGCGATAGTGATGGCCCGTCACCGCCGCCCATGCGCTGACCGACTGCGTGCAACGCCTGATCCACTTCGGCGTGGTGCTGACCTCGTAGGCCTGGCGGATGATCAAGCCGTCACCATGGCGCAGCGCCTGCTGCAGCCTAGCTCGTCGCCTCCGATGACACAGTATCCAGGCTGCCGAACTTGCCGCTGTTGAAATCCGTGATCGCCTGCTGGATTTCCTCGCGGGTGTTCATCACGAAGGGGCCGTATCCGGCAATCGGTTCGTCAATGGGCGCGCCGCCGAGGATCAGCACCCGGGCTTCACCCTTGGCTGCAATCGAGAAATCGCTGCCCTTCTGATCCAGCAGCACCATCTGTGCTTCGCGCGCCACTGCCAACCCATCGGCCGATCCGCTAACCTCGACTGCGCCGCGCAGCACGACTACCGCCGCGGTGTGGCCCTCGGGCAGCGTGAACTTCGCAGTGGCGTCCTTGTTCAACTGCACATCCCACACCTCAATGGGCGTGAAGGTGCGTGCCGGACCGGGTCGCCCCTTGAATTCACCCGCAATGACCCGCAGCGTCCCTGCCGCATCGGGCAGTTCAACAGCGGGGATATCTCCGTCCAGAATGTCCTGATAGCCGGGTGCGGACAGCTTGTCCTTTGCGGGCAGGTTCACCCACAGTTGCACCATTTCCAGCATGCCGCCTTTTTGCGTGAACTCGCGCGAGTGAAATTCCTCGTGCAGGATGCCTGCAGCGGCCGTCATCCACTGCACGTCGCCCGGGCCGATGCGGCCTGCCGCGCCAGTGGAGTCGCGATGCTCCACTTCGCCCTGATAGACAATGGTCACCGTCTCGAAGCCGCGGTGCGGATGCACGCCCACGCCGCGCGGCCTGGCCGCAGGCTTGAATTCGGCCGGACCTGCATAGTCCAGCAGCAGGAAGGGACTCATCTCTTGGCCCTGCTCGTGATAGGAGAACAGCGATCGCACGGGAAATCCGTCACCCACCCAGTGTGATTGCGGAGCACTTTGAACGCCGAGGATGTTTTTCATGCAAGTCTCCTGAAGCCTTCAGATAAGGGCTGTTTCACGGGAATCAAACCCGCACCCGACGCCCCGAGCCCGGGGCCGTACTTCGCGCACCCGAGGGGCAGCAGGTAAGATACGGCCTTAACCGCTTTCGCGCACGGTGCCGCACAAGCCCGTCTGCCGCATGAATCCTGAACAATACGGAGCGATTGTCCCATGCCATTGCCACAAGCCCCCCGCGAACAGCTGCACTTCCGGAACATTGAAATGCGCGGCTACCGCCGCCCCGACGGACTGTTCGAGATCGATGGGCACCTGACCGATACCAAGACCTTCGATTTCAGCCCGGGCGGCGGCGACGACAACACGGTGAAGGCGGGAAACCCCATCCACGAAATGTGGCTGCGCCTGGTCATCGACGCAAAGCTCTTCATCCATGACGTGCTGGCCGTGACCGACCACCACCCCTTCCCGCAATGCCCCGAAGCCACAAACATCATGGCCAGCCTGAAGGGGCTGACTATCGGCGCCGGCTGGCAGGCGGCAATCCGCGAGCGCCTGGGCAGAGCCGACAGCTGCACCCACCTGCGCGAGATGCTGATCCCGATGGGAACCGCGGCCATGCAGTCGCTGGGCGGCATCCGCGAGGGGCGCGATCGCAGCGACAAGAACGGCCGTCCGATGAAAATCGATTCCTGCTACGCGTTCAGTGCCGAGCGCGTGCAGGTGATGCAGCGCTGGCCGACGTTCTATACCGGCCCGGCCACCGCTGGCAGCAACAGCGGCAGCAAGGACACGGAACCGGCCTAAGCCGTCCCTCGGCCGGGTTCCATCAGCGGCGCAGCGGCCAGCTTCACCAACTCGCCGACATCGTCCAGCGATTCGAAGCGATCGGCCAGTTCCACCAGTCGATCGATCGCCGCTGCCGGCACGCACGATGCCGTGACATGGCGGAACTTGTATTCGAGGTCCTCCGGCTTGAGCGGATTCTCCGGACTGCCGCGCCGGTCGGGCAGCATCCGCTCGAAGATGCGGCCGTCCGTCGTCTCCAGCTTCAGGCGCGCCGCGTGGCGCAGCGGCGGCCCCTTTGCCTCAATCTCGTCGTCAATAAAGGCGCTGACACGCGGAATGAAGGCAAGGATGCGCGGATCACGCAGCCGCTCTTCGCGATACTGGTCGGTGAAGGCAACACCGTCGATGGCAATGACGGCCAGGCCGTAGAACAGATTCATCTGCGCCGCCGTGACACCCTGCGCCTTGTACTCCCAGGCGCAATGCACATGCGTCATGCGGCTCAAGCCCACCTGCAGCGACTTGATGTCATCGGCCTTGAGCGCGTTCTCCTGCATGATGGCCAGCAGACCATCCAGTGAAGTGTGGATGCTGGTCACGCTGGCGTGCGGTTTGTAGCCGACGGCCAGAGTCTCCCAGGTTTTTCCAAGTTCCTCGGTAAGACGCACCGGGTTCGGCTTGTCCGACAGCGAACTGAGGAAGCCGCCATAGGGCGCCTCGATCACATCGGGAATGCCGGTGAAATCATTCTGCGCAAGCTGCGCCGCATACACGCCGCTCTGCGCGGCGCGGCCGCAGTGGAAGCGCTTCACCATTGCGCCCTCCTGCGCCGCCATCAGTCCGGCGCCCTGCGAGCCGGCAATGCCCAGTGCATGCTGTAAGCGCGCCGCATCGAGACCAAGCGCGCGCGCCGCGGTGGCTGCGGCAACAAACACACCCGAGGTTCCCTGTGGATGGAAGCCGCGGAAAAACAAACTCATCGTGGCGGCGTTGCCCACACGGGTACCCACTTCGTAGCCGGCGGTCATGGCAGTGATCACCTCACGGCCCGAAACCCTGCGCGTGGCGCCTTGCGCTTCGGCAATGGCCAGCGCCACCGGTGTGGCCAGCGAACCGGGATGGAGTATGGACTCCTTGTGGATGTCATCCAGCTCGAAGGCATGGCCGGCGGTGCCGTTCACCAGCACCGCCTGCGCCACCGAACTCTTTGCGCCCATGCCCATCAGCGAGGCCACTGGCCGCGCGCCTTCGACCATCACCATTTCGGCAACCTTGCGCGTCCAGGGCAGCGTCGCGCCGAACAGGCAGCAGCCCAGGCTGTCGAGCAAGCAGGACTTGATGCGCTGCACGGCCTCGGGCGGAATGTCCTCGTACTTCAGGCCCGCGGCGAAAACTGCGAGGTCACGGGTGGCGTTGGCAAGCAACGGGGCTTTTGCGTCACTCATGACATGCAGCCGCGCCGCTCAGTCTTCAAGCTTGATGTTGGCCCGCTTCACAACGGAATCCCAGCGATCAATCTCCGAGGACAGCACTTTCTGCCAGTCCTGCGGCGAGCG
>CAMCYY010000047.1 GCA_945885335.1 Bordetella parapertussis | reverse complement strand
GGCATTTTCAGCGTACGCAGTCCGTAGCCGATGACGCCCATGATGGCAACCACATAGATGTCGAACGGGTTGTTGTTGATGCTGAAAGCGCCGACGCAGATGATCACCATGATGATGGGATACATGATGTGGTACGGCACCGTCAGCAGACGCACCCATATGCCAATCAGCGGCACATTCAGGACCACCAGCATGATGTTGCCGATCCAGAAGCTCATGATCAGGCCCCAGAACAACTGCGGCTTTTCGGTAATGAGCTGCGGTCCCGGCGAAATGCCGTGAATCATCAGCGCACCGAGCAGCAGCGCCATTACGGCGTTGTCCGGAATGCCCAGCGACATGGTCGGGATGAAGGAGGTCTGGTCATTCGAGTTGTTCGCCGCCTCCGGCGCAACCACGCCTTCGATGGCGCCCTTGCCAAAGCGCGACGGATCGTCGGCCAGCTTTTTCTCGATGGCATACGCACCGAAACAGGAAACCAGTGCACCGGTACCCGGCAGCGGACCGAACACGCAGCCCACCAGCGAACCGCGCAGGATGGGCTTCCAGGCACGCTTCACGTCGTCCTTGGTCGGAATCATGGAACGCAGCGTGATGGACTTGGGATCAAGGATGCTGCTCTCGACCTTGCCGATGCTGTCCATCATCTCGGCCACGCCGAACAGCGCCATAGCGATCACCGATATGGCGATGCCGTCTGACAACTCCATGATGCCGAAGGAATAGCGCATCACACCGCTGTTGACGTCAGTGCCGATCAGTCCGAGCAAAATGCCGACGAGGATCATGGCAACGCCCTTCAACGGCGTGCCGCTGGACACGGTGGCTGCCGCAATCAGGCCCAGGATCATTACCGACACATACTCGGTGGGGCCGAACTTGATCGCCACCTCGGCCAGCGTCGGCGCAAGGAACATCATCGCCAGAATGCCGACGGCCGCCCCGGTCAATGAAGCCATCGCGGCACCAAACAGTGCGATGCCTCCCCGACCCTGTTTGGACATCGGATAGCCGTCCAGACAGGCTACCGAAGCTGAAGGGCTCCCCGGGACATTCAGCAGGATGGCCGTGGTGGAGCCGCCGTAGGCGCCACCGTAGTACACGCCGGCCAGCATGATAATGGCGCTGGTGGGGTTCAGGTTGAACGTGAACGGCAGCAGCATGGCAATGGTGGCCGTCGACCCGATGCCGGGAAGTACACCCACCAAGGTGCCAAGAAAAACGCCGACAAAGCAGTACCAGAGGTTCTGCCACGTGGTGGCCGTTTCAAGGCCGATCGCTACATAGTCGAGAATGCTCATGCGTCACCAAAGGGCCAGATGAAGGCCTGGAGGTTAAGCTCCAGACCTTTAGAAAAAACGAGCCATGTTCCGAGTGCCGTGCATGCAGCAAGGATCAAGGTTCCCTTGATGCCGAACTTGCTATCGGCAAGCACCGATATCCCGACCTGAAGGAATATTGCCGGCACCAGACCGATGGTCTTCACCGCCGCAGCGAACGCAACCACTCCCAGTGTAAGCAGGACGGCGGCCTTGTAATTGATCTCGATCTGCTCTCCTTTGCGGAAAAACGCCGGGAGCATGATGACCACGCCAATGATGGCCAGCATGTAGCCGAGATTCTTCGGGAACCACCCTGGCCCCATGCGGGTTGCCGTGCCGAGCTTGTAGTGCTCCTGCGCATAAATCGCGCAGAACAGGCCGAACGCGATCATCAGCACCCCCGCGATAATGTCGCGGTAATCCCGTCCTGAACTTTGGACTGTGGTTGTCATTGACTGCCTCCTCCGTACATTAAGAAATTGGTGCTGCTATTTGGTGCGGCTGCATGTCCCCACAATCATTGACGCCTCAGCAGGGTGGCGAATTCTGACATCAATGCAGCCGCATTTGTGCACATTTTCTCAAAAAACATTGAAATTTGTAATGTCCCCCAAGATCCCAATTGTGCAGTGCAGCCACAAACTGTGCCGGGGGCAGGCCGCAGTCAGTCTATTGCAAGCTCCTTCACATGTGCCACTACACTACGACCCAGTGCGGACAACGCATATCCCCCTTCGAGCATGGACACAATGCGCCCCCCGGCATGACATGCTGCAAGACTGCGGATGCGCTGCGTCGCCCAGGCATAGTCGGACTCCGAAAGTCGCAACATCGCCATGTCATCTTCGGCATGGGCATCAAATCCAGCGGAAATAAACACCATTTCGGGAGCAAATGCTTCCAGCCGCGGCAAACACACCGTTTCAAAGGCATTTCTGAACTCCGCGCTCCCTGCACCGGCGGCCAGTGGCACGTGAGCCATGTTGGACACCTCTTCGTCCGCACCACTGTAGGGATAGAACGGATGCTGGAAAGTACCTGTCATGAGCACCCGCGCATCCTCCGCAAAAATATCCTGGGTGCCGTTGCCGTGATGGACATCAAAATCCACCACCGCGATACGCGCTAACCCATGCACCTCCAGCGCGTGCAGCGCGGCCACTGCGATGTTGTTGAAAAAGCAGAAACCCATGGCGCGCTGGCGCATGGCGTGATGCCCCGGCGGTCGCACCGCGCAAAAGGCAGCCCCTGCACTGCCCGCCATTACCAGATCGGTAGCAAGAACGCCTGCACCAGCAGCGTGCAACGCAGCCTCCAGTGTGTCCTTGCACATCGCAGTGTCCGGATCCAGATGGACCGTGCCGCTGGTGGGCGCAAGCTGGCGCAGTGTACGTACGTAGTCTGTGGAATGGGCGCGCACCAATTGCTCATCGGTCGCAGCGGGCGCCTCATAACGGTGCAGCAGCCCCAGCAGTCCCGAGGCAATAAGTTGATCCTCGATGGCGTCGAGGCGATCAGGACACTCCGGATGCCCCCGCCCCATGTCGTGAAGACGGCAAGACGGATGGGTGATGTAGGCGACAGTCATGGTTCCAGATACTCAAAACGTCAAATGGGGTTTTCCAGACCGCCTGTTTGCAGTACGGATGCAATTTATCCGTACTGCAAACAGGCGGAACCGCGCGCAGCGCGCAAAACCCTGACAACTACAGACATCAAAACGGTTCGTGCATCCATGATGTTTAATCACTCGCGCGCTCCGATTGCGTTCCGCCCTTTTCCACACGAACAAGAACCCGTTCGTATGGAAAAGGGCGGTTTGGAAAAAAGCAATCCGAGATCTTCATAGATCGCAATGCTTACTCATTGCTTACCAATTGTCAGGAATCCTTTAAACTCCAGCACGAACAACAATATAGCCCAACAATGACCCCCTCCTCCCTGAAAAACGTCATCAACTCCGCCGGTCCGGGAACGAACAAGGTGGCGATGCCCCCCGCCTCTCGTTCTTTTGTATCCCCCACTTCAGTTAACTCCGATTACCTGGCGCGACCATGACCCCCAGCTCTCTCAAGAACGTCATTGACTCCGCCGGCAAGGTGATTCTCGGCAAGGAGCACCAGGTTCGACTTTCGCTGGCCTGCCTTCTGGCACGCGGCCACTTGCTGATCGAGGACCTCCCCGGAGTGGGCAAGACCACGCTGGCGCATGTCCTGGCGCGGCTGCTTGGCCTGCAGTTCCATCGCATCCAGTTCACCAGCGACATGCTGCCC
Organism: Bordetella parapertussis; assembly: GCA_945885335.1. GTDB lineage: Bacteria > Pseudomonadota > Gammaproteobacteria > Burkholderiales > SG8-39 > CAIYPG01. The sequence continues at coordinate 13,704 of CAMCYY010000047.1, read as the reverse complement.
GCCGACATCATCGGCGTGTCGGTGTACGACCGCGACAGCTCGACGTTCAAGTTCCACCCCGGACCGGTCTTTGCGCAACTCATCCTCGCCGATGAAGTCAACCGCGCCACCCCGAAGACGCAATCCGCGCTGCTCGAGGCGATGGAAGAACACCAGGTCACCGCCGAAGGCGAAACGCGCCGCCTGCCCGAACCTTTTTTCGTCATCGCCACGCAGAACCCGTCCAATCAGGTCGGCACCTTCGCGCTGCCCGAATCGCAACTCGACCGCTTCCTGATGCGCATCGAGCTGGGCTACCCGGACCGCGCCGCCGAGCGCGCACTGCTGCAGGGTGCGGACCGGCGCGACATGATGGCGGCACTCACGCCCTGCCTCGCCCCCGGCGAGTTGCTGGAATTGCAGAACATGGTGAAAAACGTGCACGCCGCGCCGCCGCTGCTCGATTACATCCAGGCGCTGGTGGAACATTCGCGCCGCTCACCCGACTACGCCAGCGGCCTGTCACCACGCGCGGCACTCGCACTGCTGTCGGTGGCACGCGCCTGGGCGCTGGTGCAGGGACGCGACGCCGTGGTCCCCGAAGATGTGCAGGCCGTGCTGCCCGGCATCGCCGGGCACCGCCTGCGCCCCGCACACGAAGGCGCGCGCAAATCCTCGACCGACATCGCCGCGAGCCTCGTGGCTGCGGTACCGATTCCGTAAGGCCGCACGGAATACGTCGTGACATGACAGCTTCAAAGAACTGTCATTCCGAGCAAAGCGAAGCATCTGCTTTTGCTTTACCCCAACAGCAAATCCCCCGGTCTTCGACCTCGGAATGACAATGACGCCAATGCTCCAGCGCGTCCTTGAATACTCGCAGCTCTATAACTTTCTGAACTGGTTCTTCAGGCGCCATGCGCCCGAACCCGGCGTCATCGTGCTCACGCAGCGCCGCGTGTACGTGCTGCCGACGCGCCAGGGCATCATTTTCGCGATCGCATTGCTCCTGATGCTGACCGGCTCCATCAACTACAACCTGAGCCTCGGCTACGTGCTGACCTTCCTGCTCGCCGGCATGGGCGTGGTGTCCATCCTGCACACCTTCCGCAACCTGGCCCACCTCGCCATCAGCGCAGGCCGTGTCGATGCGGTATTCGCCGGCGACACGGCGCGCTTCCACATCCTGCTGGAGAATAATGGCAGCCTTGAGCGCTATTCACTCGTGCTGTTCTGCCGTGGCAATAATGCCGAACAGGCAACCATGATCGATGTGCCGGCCGGGCTCATCGTCGAAGCTGAAGTGCCACTGCGCGCGGATCAACGCGGCTGGCTGCAACTGGAGCGCATCACGATCGAGACGCGCTATCCGCTCGGCATGACCCGCGCCTGGAGCTATGTGCAGCCCGACATGCGCACCCTTGCCTGGCCGAAGCCCGACGACGCGCCCCTGCCGCCGCCCAAGGCACGCCCGGATGCCGGCGATGCCATCAACACCGGCGCGGGCAGCGACGATTTCTTCGGCCTGCGCACCTATACGCCCAGCGACTCGCCGCGGCATGTCGCCTGGAAGGCCTCGGCGCGCGGCGAAGAACCGCTCACCAAAGTGTTCACCGGCCGCGCCGCCTCCGAGATGTGGTTCGACTACGAGGACGCGAACCTCGCTGTGCTCGAACGCGAAGCCCGGCTGTCGCGCCTCGCACGCTGGGTGCTGCTCGCCACACGCGACGGCATCCGCTATGGACTGAAGCTGCCCGGCGTGGAAGTACCGCTGGGCGAAGGCGAATCGCAGCGCGAGCAATGCCTGCGCGAACTGGCCTTGTTCGAATTTGGCGGGGAGCGCGCGTAAGCCATGTACGCCGACGTCATACCCTTCCGTCACATGGTGTGGCTGCTGGCCGGCCTGACTTTGTCGGCGGCACCGCACGCGGTGCGCCTCACCTGGTGGATACCGGTCGGCGCGGCGCTCATTTTCGCCTGGCGACTGTACCTGTCCTGGCGCCAGAAGCCGCTACCGCGGCGCTGGCTGGTGATCGGCATCGCCATCGCCGGCATGGTGGGCGTGTGGTTTTCCTTCCGCACCATCTTCGGCCGCGATCCGGGCGTATCGCTGCTGGTCGTGCTGCTCGCCATGAAGCTGCTGGAGCTGCGCTCCAAACGGGATGTGTCAGTGCTGGTATTCCTCGCCTATTTCCTGGCACTGACGAACTTCTTTTACTCGCAGACCATCACCACTGCCGCGTTGATGTTCGCCACGGTGCTGCTGGTTACCGCCAGTCTGGTCGGACTGAACGCGCCGGCGCGGCCGGTAAAAGCAAACCTGCGCACCGCCGGGTCGCTGCTGTTGCAGGCCAGTCCGGTCATGCTGCTGCTGTTCTTTTTGTTTCCGCGCGTGCAGGGCCCGCTGTGGGGTCTGCCGCAGGATGCGTTCACCGGCGTCACCGGGCTGTCGGATTCCATGTCGCCCGGCACGCTGTCGAGCCTGTCGCAATCGGATGCCATCGCCTTTCGAGTGCGCTTCGATGATCAGCCGCCGCGGCGCAACCAGTTGTACTGGCGCGGGCCGGTGTTCTGGACTTTCGACGGCCGCACCTGGCGCGCCGGTCCGCAGCGCTCGCGCGAGAACTACCGCTTCGAGGCGATCGGCACGCCAGTGGGCTATGAAATCACGCTCGAGCCGCACAACCGCTTCTGGCTGTTCGGCCTCGACCTGCCGGCGCGCCCGCCGCGCAATGCACGCGTCACCGCCGACTACCAGTTGCTGTCCAACGTGCCGGTGCGCAGCCGCGCCCGCTACGACCTGCAGTCCTATACCAGCTACCGCGCCATCGACGGCGCCGAACCGGGCGAACTGCGCGAAGCGCTTGTGCTGCCCGGTACGATCAACAATCCACGCGCCCGCGCTCTCGCCCAGGGCTGGCGCAACGAACTCAAGACCGATGAAGCCGTGCTGGCCGAGGCGATCAAGTTCTTCCGCGGCGGCAGCTACCTCTACACGCTGGAGCCGGCACTGCTGCAGCGCGACTTCGTGGACGAATTCCTGTTCGACACCAAGCAGGGTTTCTGCGAGCACTTCGCCTCGAGTTTCGCTTTCCTGATGCGCGCCGCCGGCATTCCGGCGCGCGTGGTCACCGGCTACCAGGGCGGCGAGATCAATCCGGTGGATGGCTACATGGAAGTGCGCCAGGCCGATGCCCATGCCTGGACGGAAATCTGGCTGGGCGAGCGCGGCTGGGTGCGCATGGACCCCACCGCGATCGCCGCACCGATACGCGTGGATGGCGGCATCGCCGCGGCTGTGCCGCAGGACAACGCACTGCCACTCTTGATGCGCGAGCAGTTCGACTGGATACGTTCCATGCGCCACAACTGGGACGCGGTTACGAACCAGTGGAACCAGTGGGTGCTGGGTTACAACCCGGACCGCCAGCGCGACATGCTGAATCGCCTCGGCGTGCGCCAGACCGACTGGCAGGCGCTGGCCCAATACCTGTTCTGGAGCATGGCCGGCGTGCTCGGCCTCACCGCGCTGTGGCTGCTGTGGCGCTTCCAGGGTGGCGACCCGGTGCAGAAAGCCTGGCGCCGCTTCTGCGCCAAGCTGGCAAAAAAAGGCTTCGCGCGCGATCCCGCTGAAGGCCCGCTCGATTACGCCACGCGCATTGCCTCGTCGTTACCGGACAAGGCCGCCGCAATCCGCGACATCGCCGACCTGTATGCCATGCTGCGCTACGGCCGCAACGCACCGCCGGAACAGGTGACGCAGCTGCGGCAGCGTGTGGCCGCGTTCACGCCCTGATTCACCCTACGCTCCAACCATTGTCATTCCGATTCCTCACCTTGGTGCGAGGAATCTGCTTTCAAGGACCCGTTTCAATTCGAAGGGAAACGCAGCGCAGGTTTCCGCAAATCCGGACTTGATCAGCGTTTCCGAAGGCTTTACCACTGGCCGCGGTAAAATCGGCGAGACATGCAACGCCTGCTCCCCTTTTGACCCCCCCGCTCCGCTCACTGCTGGCTGCCATCGCAGTTACGATGCTTTGCGCATCACCACTGCACGCCGCGAAATCTGCCAAACCCGCAGCGGCAAAAGCCGACTCGCGCTACGCCAACCGCGATGACGTCACGCGCTTCATCACTGACATGGTCGAGCGCCATGGCTTTGTGCGCGATGAACTGCAGGCGCTGTTCCGCCAAGCGGTGTACCAGCCCACCGTCATCAAGGCCATTACGCCACTGCCGCCCCGCGACGGCACGCAGGGCCGCGCCTGGAAGACCTACCGTGCGAATTTCGTCAATCCGCAACGCATCGAGGCCGGACAGCGCTTTCGCGCGCTGCATGCTGCGGCACTAGCGCGCGCAAGTGCGCAGTACGGCGTGCCCGAGGAAATCATCCTCGCCATCATCGGCGTGGAAACCGTCTATGGCCGCAACATGGGCAGCTACCGCGTGGTCGATGCGCTGGTAACACTGGGTTTTGACTATCCGCCGCGCGCCGGCTACTTCAGAAGCGAGCTGGAGAACTTCCTGCTGTACTCGCGTGATGCCGGCATCGACCTGTTCAGCGTAAAAGGCTCCTACGCCGGCGCCATCGGCATTCCGCAGTTCATGCCCGGCAGCTATCGTCGCTACGCAGTGGATTTCGACGGGGATGGCAGGGTTGACCTGGCGGGCAATCCGGTCGATGCGATCGGCAGCGTGGCGAACTTCCTGAAAGAGCACGGCTGGGAGCGCGGCGGCACAGTGGCCATCAGCGCTCGCGTGGAAGGCGAAACCTTTCGCAAGATCGCCGATGGCACAGTAAAACCCGTCCACCGCATTGCCGACCTGGCTGCCGCCGGCATCAGTCTGGCCGGAGAAGCCACCGACCTCACGCCGGACACACTGTGTGCACTGATCGAACTGGAGACGCCGGGGCAGACGTCCGAATTCCGCGCCGGCTTCGCAAACTTCTATGTCATCACACGCTACAACCGATCCAGCTTCTATGCCGCGTCGGTGATGGACCTCGCGCATGCGCTGCGCTTCACGCCTGCTACCCCCCTTGAAGCGCGCCGCCAGCCTCTCGCTCTCGCGCGCGAGGATGTTGATGTCCAGACCCACCGCAGTAAACAGCGAACCCAGTTCGATATAGCGCCGCGCTGCGTCCTCGTCCGGCGTAAGGATGCCGGGCGCCTTGCCGCATTTCAGGATGCGCCGGATGGCATCCTCGATCGCGGCCTGCACTTCAGGATGGCCGGGGTTGCCAAGATGCCCCAGGCCCGCCGACAAATCCGAAGGCCCGATGAACACGCCGTCCACGCCGTCCACATCGGCAATGGCCTCCAGGTTGTCGAGGGCAAGGCGCGTCTCGACCTGCACCAGCACGCAGATTTCCGCATCGGCGCGGCGCAGGTAATCCGTCACGCGGCCGAAACGTCCGGCACGGGTCGCGCCGGCCACCCCGCGCACACCCTGCGGCGGATAGCGCGTGGCGGCAACGGCATGGCGCGCTTCGTCAGCCGTCTGCACATAGGGGATCAGCAAAGTCTGCGCGCCGACATCGAGCAGGCGCTTGATCAATACCGTGTCATTCCAGGCCGGGCGCACCACGGCCTGCACCGGATAGGCCGACACTGCCTGCAACTGCGCCATCACCAGATCCGGATCTGCGGGCGTGTGCTCGGTATCGATCAACAGCCAGTCAAACCCGGCGCCGGCAACCACCTCGGCGCTGTAGGGACTCATGAGGGCACACCACAGGCCAATCTGCCGTTGTTTGGCGAGGATGGCGCGCTTGAATGCATTGAGGGGCAGGTCCACGGGGTTTCCTTGATTGCGAAGGGCAATAGAACAGCGGAACGGCTCGTAAGGCCGGACATTCTAGGCCCGCTCTGGGCCCACGGCCGGACCGAAGCGCCGGAACGGCAAAGCTGGATCGCCCTGCCCGGCCTTCATTCTTTCCACTAAGGCCGAAGGAATAACTGAACAAGGGGGCATGCCCCCTTGTATGCCACCCCATTTCAGAGGGAAGCGCAGCGCAGGTTTCCGAAAGACCAGACTTGATCAGCATATCCATAAGCATATGTTTCTATTGATTATTAAACAGATGCAATGTGCCAATGTCATATCATTGCCGGAAGTTGCACCCCAGAATAGAATCCCCACCAGTCGTTCAAGTATGTCGTTATTTACGTAGTTTTACGTGGGCATTTCCGGGGCGGTGATGGATCATTACAGCAACGAGTTCGACGTCGCAAAAACAATCAGGACAACCGATCCTTTGGCTGTCAAAGCTGAAGTCGATCGCATTTTCCTCGAGCTCTATCCGGATGCCCGCATCGACGTCCTGAACAAGGCGTTCCACGACGCAACCACAATGTACAGCGGCGCCTTCCCCGGCTTTCATGCCTGCGACACGGCCTACCACGACATCCAGCATGTGCTCGAAGTCACGCTCGCGATGGCGCGCCTGATCGACGGCTACGAGCGCAGCCGCGTCGGCGTCGAACCCATCAATGAACAACTGTTCCGCGTCGGTGTCATCACGGCGCTGTTCCACGACATCGGCTACCTGCGCCGCCTGAACGACGAGAAGCCGGTCGCAAATGGTGCCGAGTACACCATGATCCACGTGTCGCGCGGCTCGCAGTTCCTGCGCGAATACATGCCGCGCATCGGCATGACCGACATGGCCGACATTGCCGCATCGCTGATCCACTTCACCGGCTACGAGCGCCCCGTCAACACCATACAGGTACCCTCGCTGGTACACCGCCTGCTCGGCAACCTGCTCGGCTCGGCCGACATCATTGCCCAGATGGCTGACCGCTGCTATCTCGAGAAATGCCGTGACCGCCTGTACCCGGAATTCGTTGCCGGCGGCATCGCCACCAGAAATTTGCCGAACGGCGAAAAGCAGATCATCTACGCCTCGGGTGAAGACCTGGTGCGCAAGACCCCCGGCTTCTACGCCGGTGCAACGCGGCGCCTCGAGGGCGACCTGCAAAGCGGGCATGCCTACGCCGAGTCGCACTTCCAGGGCCAGAACCTCTACCTTGAGGAACTGAACAAGAACATCAAATTCGCCAGCGAAATAGCCATCGAACCCGACATGTCTTCCGGCCTGCGCCGCCAGCCACCGGATACGCTCAAGTCCTGAGCACCTGACTCAGCCAGATGAAACAGCCCCGGCACCGGGGCTTTTTTCATTCCGGCCGCAGTTGCACCAAACCTTCCTTGCGCGCAGCATCGCCCCACAAAATGCAAGCCATTCACTGAAGGGAAAAACCATGCTGAACAAACCCGCCACCACCAGCTCGCCCATCAACGACCTCATGACACGGCGCTGGAGCACGCGCGCCTTCGACGCCGCGCGTTCACTGACGTCCACCGAACTCACCTCGCTGCTGGAAGCGGCGCGCTGGGCGCCATCGGCGAACAACAGCCAGCCCTGGCGCTTCCTGGTGTGGCACAAGGTCGCCGATGCCGCCGCATGGCGCCGCGCCTTTGAATGCCTGTCACCCGGCAACCAGGCATGGGCCGGCAACGCCCCGCTGCTGATGCTGTCCTGCGTAGCGGCCGCCGCCCCCGACGGCAAACCCTACCGACATGGCGCGCACGACACCGGCATGGCCTTGTTCAGCCTCATGCTGCAGGCCGTGGAACTTGGCCTCGCCACCCACGCCATGGCCGGCTTCAACGCCGACAAGGCGCGCTCCGAATTCGCCGTGCCTGCCGAATTCACGCCCATGACCATGATCGCGATTGGTCATCAGGCAGCGCCCGACATTCTCAGCGATGAAATGAAAGTGAAGGAACGGGTGCCGCGCACGCGGCGCGCTCTGGCAGAAACGTTTTACGCAGGAACCTGGGGCACGCCTGCCGCACTCAGCTAGGCGCCCGCTGCGTCAATCGTCGCGCGGACGGGCCTCCGGGAGCGGAAGCTTCATCCCCTCGTGGCTGGCGACGAAGCCCAGCGATTTATAGAAGCGGATGGCATCGGGACGCGCCTTGTCGGAGGTGAGCTGCACCATATGGCAGCCGCGCTCCGCCGCGCGGCCAATGGCCCACAGGAACACGCGCCGGCCAACACCCGATGACCTGAGATCAGCAGCCACGCGAACCCCTTCTATCTGCGCGCGCCATGCGCCCTGGTGGGTGATGCCCGGAATAAAGGTGAGCTGCAGCACCCCCACCACCGCACCCGCCTGCTCGAGCACGACCAGCTCATTGTTCGGATCCGCATCGATAGCCTCGAAGGCGTCCACATAGCCAGCGGGCAGCGGATCGGCGAACACTTCGCGCCGGCTGCCCAGCGGATCGTCGGCGAGCAGCTGGACAACACGCTCGAGGTCGTCCCGGCGGGCCTGACGGAAGATCAGATCGGTTTCATTCTTCGGTGACATTGACTTGGTCATGGAATCCTCCAACCCTAGAACTTTGCTACGACAGGCAAATGCAGCCTCCAGCGGATGGCCAGCAACCGCACATCGGTGATCCAGAAACTCGGATGGCGATCCAGCAGCAGATCGCGCAGCGTGCCGCCCCCAATGGCCGTCATCGCAGCAACCACAACAATGCCGAGGAGGTCCAGGTCCCCGCCACGCGCTGCAAGCACGCCGCTTGCGGCGAACACTGCCACGCCTGCAAGGTCAAGGAAGTAGAAGAGCATGGATTGCCAAGGGAAATGGATAAGCGGGTCCTGATGTCGCACTAGCCAGTGCGAACCACCTTCATGCGCGTTTGCGCAGAGCGAGTGGGCGAGCCCGGCTCCTTGACCAGGCGCACCTGAACCCTGTATCCAAGCGCAGACGCATAACGCTGCAATGTGGCAATCGACGGAGAATGGCCGCCGCCGGCAGACTCCAGACGGGCCACGGCGGATTGCGTGGTTCCAATGCGTGCGGCGACCTCCGCCTGGCTGAGACCAGCCTCGGCGCGAGCTTTCAGAATGTCATCAAGAAATGAAAACTCGTCTTCCAGGCGCGCATATTCAAGGCGAACATCCGGACGGGCCAGTGCCCGGGACTTGAAATCCTTCAGGTTATTTCGCATTGGCAATTTCCCTCATCCGTTTGCGCGCAATATCCAGTTCCCTGCGTGGCGTCTTGTTAGATTTCTTGACGAACTGATGAAGCATCACAATCCTGCGGCTGACGATGGTGCAGTAGAAAACACGCGCAATACCTTCCGCAGCCTTGAGGCGAAGTTCGAAAAGGCCTTCGCCCATGGCGCGCGTATGCGGCATCCCCAGATCCGGGCCGTAGACTTCCATCCGTTCTGCGTATCGCAAAAAACGCGCGACTAAGCCTGCCGGCAGTTTAAGCAGTTCGTCTTCGAGTACAGAATTGTAAAAAGTGACCTGCCAATTCACGGATGAATTATAGCAAATATGCTATTTTAGTAAAAAGGGAATTGCAGGAACCAACGTGAATTAGCTGCCCTAAAAGGCGAGTGCAAATTCGCCTAAAATTGGAAATGCTCAAAAATACTCAATAGGATCAAGGCATTGCAACGCCGTGTTTGGGCATAGCCATTATGCTCACTGCCTATTCCAGCATTTTTCAGCATTGGATCAATACTCTGCAAATTTCAGCATCGAGTTCCGCGCAGCCCGAACACACTTCATCAACTCCGAGCATCGCTACCCATCACTTGAAAGTGACCCCACTCTGCCAGATTACCGCCCCTGCCAGTACCGCCTACGCACTTCCCGCTCTCGTTCTGTCGCAATCCCCGCTTCTCCAAACCGAAACGTCACCGCCCCATCCCGATCACTGCGATGGCGCTCCACATCGGCGTAACGCGCCCACACCTCGCCCTTCGGGTGGCCAAAGCGGTTGCGATAACCGACGGTGAACACGGCGTGCTGCGGCGAAACGGCATGAATGAACGCCGGCGTGGATGAGGTACCGCTGCCGTGATGCGGCACGGTGAGGACATCGGCAGCGAGCTTTGCGCCGCGCTGCATCAGCAGTTGCTCGGCTGGTTTTTCGATGTCGCCGGTGAGAAGCGCTGTTTTACCTCCGGCTTCGATGCGCAGGACGCAACTGCGGTCATTCACCTTCTTGAGCCCCGCTTCGCTTGCACCCGGATGCAGCCACGCGAACTTCACGCCGTCCCATTCCCACATCTGCCCGGCCGTGCAGGGCAATCGGTAAGCCACCGTGCTTTGCGGCAGGCGCTGCGGCGGAACGGATGACACCTGCTGCGCGACATCGATCGCGGCGATAACCGAACCGGCGCCGCCGGCATGGTCGCTGTCGTCATGCGAGATCGCGAGCATGTCCAGGCGGCTGATGCCTTCGCCACGCAGCCAGGGCACGATGATGCGGCTGCCGCTGTCGGCCTGCGGACTCCACAGCGGCCCGGCATCGTAGAGCAGCGCATGGTTCGCGGTGCGCGCCGCAACGGCAAGGCCCTGCCCCACATCAAGCACGGTGAGCCACAGTTCGCCGGGCTGCGGCGCCCTGGGAAGGATGGCGAACATCGGCGCCATCAGCGCCATACCCAGCGCACGCGCCGGAAAGCCGCGCGGCGCCAGCAGCCATGCAATGCCGAGCAGCGCGAGCGGCACCGTCCACGCCGCAGGCGCATGCTGCTGCCACACCGCGCCCAGCCAGCCGGACAGCCATTGCAGCAGGGGCATCAGCGCATCGAACACGGCATGCGCGAGCTTCAGCAGGGCATCGCCCTGCAGGACATCGGGAATGATTGCGCCTGCCAGCGCCAGCGGCGTGACCACCAGGCTCACCAGCGGGATGGCCACGGCGTTCGCGATCGGCGAGGCCATCGATACCTGCCCGAACAATGCCAGCAGCAGCGGCGCGAGGCCCACTGTCACCGCCCATTGCACCACGCCCCACTGCCGAAGCCAGCCGCGCTGCTGCAGGCGACCACTGCCAACATAGAAGATCAGCCCCACCGCGCCAAAGGACAGCCAGAACCCCGGGGACAGCACCGCCCAGGGATCGAGCAGCAGCACGACCAGCAGGGCCAGTGCCAGCACGCGTGAAGAGGAACTGAAGCGGTCCAGCCACAGCGCCATGGCGACCACGCTGATCATGTACAGCGTGCGCTGCGCCGGCACGGCGAATCCGGACAGCACGCAATAGGCGAAAGCCGCCAGCATGCCGGCAATTGCCGCGGCCTTCTGCGCGGGCAGGCGCAGCGCCAATAGCGGCACGCGGCGCCACAAGGCGAGCACCAGCGCGGCAAACAGTCCGGACACCATGGTGACGTGCAGTCCGGATATGGACATCAGATGCGATACCCCGGTGCGCGCAAACACCTGCCAGTCCTCGGCATCGATGGCGCGCTGGTCGCCGATGGCCAGCGCCACCAGCACGCCGGCCCAGGGATAGTCCGGCAGCGCCTTGCGAAAGCGCTCACGGATTGCCTCGCGCAGGCGCTCCACTGCATAGGTCGGCCGCCATACGAATTGATCAAGGCGTTCGCGCTGCCCGCCCGAATTGCGATTGGCGCGCACATAGCCGGTGGCACGGATGCCGCGCTCCAGCAGCCAGGCCTCGTAATCAAAGCCATGCGCGTTCGCGCTGCCGTGCGGGCGGCGCAGGCGCACCGTGAAGCGCCAGCGTTCGCCGGCGCGCACCGGCTGCAGGTCGTGGAACTCCTCGGGGTCGAGGCCGTTGTACCAGGCCAGCTGAATGCGGCGCGGTACTTGGGAGTCATGCAGCCCAGCGGACTCAACCTCGAATTCAAAACGCACGCCGCGCTCGAAGGGCTGCGGCAGGCCGGCGATGACGCCGGTGATGATGACATCGCGGCCCTCGATGTCCGGCGAGAGTGCATCGGCCAGACGAAGCTCGGCGCGCAGGGCGGCGTAGCCAAAGCCCAGGGACAGCGTCAGTGCGGCAACGGCCATCAGCCGCCACCCCGGCACGTGAATCCGCACCACAACAAGCAGCGCAAGGCCGGCCAGCAACACGCAGGCAGTCCACGCCGCCCCGTCCGGCAACTCGGGCTGGCGCTGCAATGCCCACACGCCGGCCGCAAAGGCGACGGCGGCGATTCTCACGGCAGAACGCCCAACGGTAAATGCGGCGGTGTCATTTCCGCCTAACGCATCAGATCGGGAATGGTTGAGCTACCCCCCCTCACCAACCTTGCAGGCCGCGCATTCCGTTGCAGCGGAATGCCGTTCGACAAGCGAGCAGCATGCTCGCTCGAAACCCCTGTCTCACCGCGCTTCTCGGGGGAGGGAGAAAATCAGCACGTGGTCATTCCGAATCCGAGGGCTGAGGAATCTGCCGCTTACCCCTAAAAGTAGATTCCTCGCAGCGCTCGGAATGACAATAACCGGGGCCTACCGGCCCGCCCCGTCCGACTGCAGCATCTGGTCCGAGCGCAGCACCACGTGCTCAGTCTTGAGTTTCACGATGTCCGCCGCGGAATACCCCAGTTCTCCCAGAATGACATCGGTGTGTTCGCCCAACGCTGCCGGCTGCTCGCGCACTGAAAAGGCTTCGGTACCCTGCATCTGGAACGGCAGCTTGGGCACCTTCAGTTCGCGGTCCCCCGCTTTCAGCTTCAGCCATTGATCGGAACCGGCAAGGTGCTTTTCGGTGATCAGATCCATGGGCGTGTTCACCGGGGCATAGGGCACCCGCGCCTTGTACAGGGCGGCGGTGATGTCGTCATAGCTGAACTGCTTCACCGCGGCGGTGACGCGTTCGGCAATGCGCGGCTTCTGCGCGGCGCGCTTGCGGTTGTTGTTGAACTCGGCGTCGTCGCGCCAGTCGGCAAAACCAAGTGCGTCGCACAGCGCCGCCCAGTGCGCATTTCCGGTGACGGCAATGAACACCTGCCGCTCGTCCTTCGTTGGAAACAGCTGATAGACGCCCCAGCCCATGGTGGCGCCCATGCCGCTTGAGCGCGCGCCGCGCGGCGGTGCGTCCATGCCGGTGATCTGCGCCGAGGTGATGTACTGGCTGACCCAGAACACGATGGTCTCGAACAGGCCGGCCTCGATGGACTCGCCAAGACCGCTCTTCTCGCGCCGATACAGCGCAGCCAGCACGCCGATGACGCCATAGGTCGCCGCGCCAATGTCGGTGATCGAGGCGCCGGCACGCATGGGCTGGTCCTTCGTGCCGGTGAGATAGGCGAGGCCGCCCGCCATCTGCGCCAGTTCATCCAGAAAAGGCCGGTCGCCGTTCGGCCCTTCGAGAAACCCCTTCACCGAGCAGTAAATGATGCGCGGATTGATCGTGCGGCCCCATTCGTAGCCCAAGCCTAGGCGCTTCAGCGCGCCAGGCGCGAAATTGTCATAGACCACATCGGCCTTCGCCACCAGCTTCGCGAACACTTCCTTGCCTGCGGGCTGTCGGAGGTCAAGCGCGAGGCAGCGCTTGTTGCGATTGAACGAAAAGAAGGTCGCGCCCTGGTTCGGGTAACCGCGCGAGGTGTCGCCACCGTCCGGATGCTCGACCTTGATCACCTCGGCGCCGAGATCGGCAAGGATGACACCGCCACTCGGGCCGGCGACGATGTGGCTGAGTTCCAGGACGCGCACGCCCTTGAGCGGCAGTGCCTGCCGCGTGATTGATGCGATGCTCATGCGATGAATCTCCTCATTGCCGCCATCAGGATTGCGGCGATTATTATTATCAAATAAAACGATTTATCTTTATTTCATATATACCAACGCCATGATTATTATAACGATAATTCATTGAAACAACCTATTCCATACTGCCCGGCCAACGAAATGCGTGGTGCACCGGC
>CAMCYY010000046.1 GCA_945885335.1 Bordetella parapertussis | reverse complement strand
CGTATTCGGGCTGCTGCTGGGCATCGCGGTGGGTTGGCATCGCGCCATCTATGCCGGCATCTATCCGGTGCTGATCGGCTTCAACTCGATTCCGAAAGTAGCGGTAGTGCCGGTTCTCATTCTGTGGTTCGGCCTGGGCGAAGTGCCGGCCATCATTACCGCCTTCCTGATTTCGTTCTTTCCCATTGTGGTCAATGTCGCAACGGGCCTCGCCACCACCGAGCCGGAACTGGAAGACGTGCTGCGCGCGCTGGGCGCCTCCAAGCTGGACATCATGCGGAAAGTCGGCATTCCACGCTCGCTGCCCTACTTCTTCGGCTCGCTGAAAGTGGCGATCACGCTCGCCTTCGTCGGCGCCGTGGTGTCCGAGACGGTGGGCGCGAACAAGGGCCTGGGCAAGCTGATGCTGGACGCGCAGGCCAGCTTCCAGGTGCCCATCGTTTTCGCCGGGTTGATGGTGCTGGCGGTGCTGGGCATCATCCTGTACGCCATCACCGCCGCAGTGGAACATCGCTTTACCCGTTGGGCGTTTAGAGGGCAGAATCGGTAGCCCCTGAATACAAAAGACCCATACCGTCACTCCCGCGCAGTTTCGAATATGCGGCGGGAATGACGAGCCAAACTCTTGAAGGTTCGCAATGTCCGACGTTCCCTACAAAGACGAAATCGTCATCTCCTGGCCGGAGTTGCACCGCGATGCGCGCTTCCTGTCTGAGATGCTGCATGCCAAGGGCCCGTGGAAGGGCATCATCGCCATCACCCGCGGCGGCCTCGTTCCGGCTGCACTGATTGCGCGTGAGCTGGACCTGCGTCTGGTCGATACCATCTGCGTCACCAGCTATGACGCCGGCGAAGCGGGTGCCGCAGCGCAGGTACAGGGCGACGTCAAGGTGCTCAAGGGCGTCCCCGGGGATGGTGACGGCTTCCTGCTGATCGACGACCTGGTGGACACCGGCCGCACTGCCCGCTACGTGCGCCAGCTTCTACCCAAGGCCTACTTCGCCACGCTCTACGCCAAACCTTCGGGCCGCTCCATCGTAGACACCTGCGTGCGCGAGTTCAAGCAGGAAAAGTGGATCCATTTTCCGTGGGACATCGAATACAACTTCGCCACGCCGATCAAGGATGGCGGCCGGGTCAAGGGCGGACCGGCCTGAAGCGGCCGGAATCCAGAAAATTAGTGATCACAATTCTCATGTGATTACTTATGGATAAATAGGATTTTCACAGAATTGATCATATTCTGAGGAACACATTACCCTACGGCTGGCGGTACATTCCGCCACCGTCGATGTTCACCACCTCGCCGTTCGTGTAGCCGGACAGGTCCGATACCAGCAGCGCAGCCATGGCGCCAATCTCCACCGGACGTATGGTGCGGCCAAAGGGCATGGACTTTGTCAGTTCCTGCCAGCGCTCCTCGTCGCCGAACTTATCCTTGGCGCTTTTCTTCAGCGACATTTTCAGCTTTTCGGTCAGCACCGGTCCGGGATTGATGCCGAGGATGCGCACACCGTACTTCGAGGACTCGCCGCCCATGGCACGGGTGAAGGCAATCAGTCCGGCATTGCCAGTGGAACCGGCGATGTAGTCGGCGCGCATGCGCTCGCCGGCGATGCCGATGATGTTGAGGATGACGCCGCTGCTGCGTTTTTTCATCAGTTCGTAAAAAGCGCGGGTCATGCTGATGTAGCCGAACACCTTGAGCTCCCAGTAGCCGCGCCAGGTGGCGTCGTCCACTTCATCCAGGCGGCCGGTGCGGATGGCACCGGCGTTATTGACCAGGATGTCGATGTCGGGAAATTCGGTGGCCAGTTCATGGATTATCGACTGTTTCGACAGGTCGGCCGGGCGCACGCGCACATCGACCTTGAACCTCTGCAGCAGCTTTTCCTTCGCTGCGGCAAGATCGTCGGCACCACGCGCTACGAGGATGAGGTTACAGCCTTCCTCCGCAAGCTGTTCGGCAATTGCAAAGCCTATGCCCTTCGAGCCACCGGTGATCAGCGCCGTCCTGCCCTTGATTCCGAGATCCATGCTTCTCTCCTTTGGGTATGTCTGGTTTATTGTTCTTCGGGTTTTGAATTACGCGCTCCGGCCCGCAGGTTCGCCGCGCACAACGCTGCGGCACCCACCAGCTGTGCGAGGCGAATGCCGCGCATCCAGCGCCCGGCCAGCACGCACACGCCTCGCCGTAAAAATCTTCCAAAGATGATCAATACGCTTCTCGTGCGTGCCGCCGTTCCGGACGCGGGCGTCGCACAGGGCGGCTGGAATTACTTGGCAGCGGCGGGTGCGGGTGCGGGTGCGGCCTTCGCAGCCTCTGCAGGCGCAGGCGCTGCCGGCTTGACCGCGGGCGCTGCGGCGGCTTTGGCATCAACGACCGGCAGGAAGGCCTCGCACTCTGGTGCAAGTTCGAGCTTCTTCGTGCCTGAGAGGTTGATGGCAAGGCCCGCCGGGCAATAGGTCTTGTCGATGGCGAACGCACGCTCCAGCACAGCCAGGGCATCTTCATTGCTGGCGCCGTGCGCCGCCTGTCCGATCAGACCCAGCGTGGTGAGGGCGGCAGCGCGTACATTTGGCTTGCCGGCCTTGCCGGCGGCTTCCAGCACCGGCGCAATCTGCGGCTCGATGCTGGACATCAGCACCTTGAGGCCGTCGGCGGCCTGCTGCTTCTTCTCAACGTCAGCTAGTCGCGCGTTCGCGGCGGCCAGCTTTGCCTCCGCCGCGGCAAGCAACATGTTCGCGTCCTGGCCGGACTTGACTGCCTCGTCCAGACCGATTTCCAGTGCGTTGGCCTTCATGAACTGCATGATGGCAGCACCAGCGGAAATCAGGAACAACGCGAGGGCAACCTGCAGAATAAGGCGCTGCGCCCGGTCCTTGGACATGTTCAATTTCATTTTCACTCCCCTTCTCTTCAATCAATTTTGGTCATCAATGGGCGGGCATCGCCGCAATGTCACTCCGACAGTTTATCAGTCGAGCGCCAGAGTCTTTTTGACTTCTTCTTCCGTGGACTTGAACTCGACGCCGGCGCGCTCCTTCTGCAGCTTCATTGGGGCGCGCGAATCCTGCCGGCCCCAGCCGCGCTTCACCGCTTCGTTCATGTCGGCATAGGCCAGTTCGGCCATGGCCATGGGAACGTCGAGTTCCTTGGCCAGTTCCAGTGCCAGCATCATGTCCTTGCAGGCGAGATCCAGCGCAAACGCCGGCGGTTCGTACTCGTCCACTAGGAACTGGTCACCCATGCCATCGAAGGTGCGGCGACGACCGGTGGCGCCCTGCCGTATCGCATGCCATAGCGCCATGGGCTCGACCCCGGCCTTGACGCCCAGCGTGAAGATTTCCGCAAATGCCATGCGGATGGTGAAGCTGGCGCAGTTGTGCGCGAGCTTCGCGGCAATGCCTGCGCCGATCGGACCAATGTGCATGGACTGGTCACCAATCGATCTGAGCAGGTCGATGTGGCGATCGAACACCGCCTTGTCGCCGCCGACGTACAGCGCCAGCTTGCCGGACTTCGCGCCGGGAGGCCCGCCGCTCACCGGTGCGTCGAGCACGTGGATGCCTTTTTCGGCAAAGCGCGCGGCGACACGGCGCACCATGGATTGCGAATTCGTGGTGAGGTCGAACCATGCCGTGCCCGGACGCATGGCGCCGAACAGCCCGTTGTCACCCAGGGCAACTTTTTCCATATCAGCGGGCTTGGGCAAGGAGGTGAACACCACCTCGGCATCGCGCGCGGCTTCGGCCGGCGTATCCGCCCATTTCGCTCCGGCGGCCAGATGCGGCTTGGCTGCTTCCTTGCGCAGATCGCTGACGGTCATGTCGCAACCGGTCTTCATGGCATTGAGTGCCATCCATGAGCCCATGGTGCCTATGCCGATAAAAGCAACTTTCATATCTTCCCCCCGTTTGTTTTTATGTTGAACCCTGCAATCTTACTTGCGTAACACCTGCCCGACGAATGCCTTCAGCCTTCGGCGTGCTTTCCGCCGGCATCAAAAAACGCAATGACCTCCTCCGCATGGCGCGTCACACGCATGGGCGGCAGGCTGGCGAGGATGCGCCGGCCATAGGGCTTTCCGGTCAGCCGCGGGTCGCAGATCATCAACACGCCGCGGTCGGTTTCGTCGCGAATCAGGCGCCCCGCACCCTGCTTCAGGGCAATCGCCGTCTGCGGCAATTGATACTCCATGAAGGCATTGCGGCCACTGCGCGAAATGCGATCCAGGCGCGCCTCCAGCACCGGATCGCCCGGCGGCGCGAAGGGCAGCTTGTCGATCACCACCAGCGACAGTGCCTCGCCACGCACGTCCACGCCTTCCCAGAAACTGCTGCTCGCCACCAGCACGGCATTGCCCAGTTTGCGAAAGCGGTCCAGCAATTCGGTGCGCGAACCCTCCCCCTGCACCAGCAGCGGAAACGCCAGGTCTTCCTTCTTCAGGCGCTCCTGCAGCAATTCGTGGGCATAACGCATGGCGCGCAGCGTGGTGAACAGCAGGAACGCACGGCCGCCGCTGGCGCGAATCGCCGGCAACGCCGCTTCGACCACCGCCTCGGTGTGTTCGCGGCTGTTCGGGTCGGGCAGGGCCTTGGGCAGGTACAGCAGCGCGTTGTTCGCGTAATCAAAAGGGCTTTCCCAGCAGGCGGTGGCGGACTCCTCCAGCCCGAGTTCCCCAAGGTAGTGATCGAAGTTGCCACTCACCGCCAGCGTGGCCGACGTGAAAATCCAGGCCTGCGGCCGCCCCTCCAGTTGCCGCCGGAAAATCGGCGCAATATCCAGCGGCGTGGCATGCAGCTGCAGCGACTGCGCGAAGGCCTCGGCCCAGCGCACCAGGTCGTCACGCGACTCATCGCGCCAGCGGCGCAGGCGATCCAGCATGTCCTTTGCCCGCTTCGCGCAGAGCGCCAGTACTTCATCGCGCTCGGACACCGCCTCCAGCGTGGCGACCAGCGGCGCCAGCGCACCCTCCACTTCCACGATGCAGCCGGAGAAACTCTGGCGTTCGCGCAATTGTTTTGCCGTCATGCGCGCGCCCTCCCGCGGCAGAGTCAGCCGCAATTCGCGCGTGGCGTATTCCAGTTCACCGGCCTGCAAGGGCAGGTTGGCATGGTCTTTTGCGACCGTGGCCGCCGCAACGCGCACATCGCGCGCCAGATCGAGGAGTTGCGCGGTAGACAACGACTCGCCAAAGAACAGCGTGGCGGTTTCGGGCAACTGGTGCGCCTCGTCGAGGATGACGGCATTGCAGGCCGGCAGCAGTTCGGACAGGCCCTCGTCGCGCAGCATCACATCGGCGAAGAACAGATGATGATTGACCACAACAACATCAGCGTTCAGCGCACGCTTGCGCGCCTGCATGACAAAACACTTGTCGAAGTCACCACAGGAGGCACCCAGGCAATTCTCGCGCGTCGACGTGGCGAGGCCCCAGACCGGGGCGTTCTCGGGCACATCGGACAGTTCACTGCGATCACCGCTTTGCGTCACCTTGGAAAAGCGCGAAATCTTGTGCAATTGCACCACGGCCTCACGGTCCGACAGGCGACCGTCGGCAAGATTGCGCGCAAGGTGATGGTGGCAGACGTAATTGGCCCGCCCCTTGAGCAGTGCGGCGGTAACCGGCACGCCCAGCGCATCGCGCACCGTTGGCAGGTCGCGGTGGTAGAGCTGGTCCTGCAGCGTCTTGGTGCCGGTGGAGACGATAACCTTGGCGCCGGAGAGCAGCGCCGGAACCAGATAGGCCACGGTCTTGCCGGTGCCGGTACCCGCCTCGCAGACCAGCGTGGCATTGCTGCGCATGGCTTTGGCAATGCGTACCGCCATGTCGAACTGCTGCGGACGGGGGCGATAGGAGGGGATGTGCCGCGCCAGCGGGCCGGTGGCGGAGAACACCCGCTTCAGTGCCGCATCCGATGCCGCGTCTGTTGCCTCGCCCGGTGCTGCCACCGGGATGGCGTCCGCCAGCACTGCGGTGTCGCTGGTGGAATTAACGAAGCTCTTCAATTTTGACCCAGATGCTGCTGTTGTCACTGCGTTGCGTCGTGGTGCCGGACAGGATGCCCGAGCTGCTCTGCACGCTGCTGCTGTTCATGCCGGCGAGTTCCATCCATTCACCGAGTCGCCCGCTCACCGTGGTCGAGGCGCCCTGCACATTGATCGTGCCGCCGGGACCGGGCGTATCACGGCGCGGATTGATTTCCAGCGTCACCCGCTCATTGCCCCGCTCCCCTGAAACGCGCGGCAGCACCTGGAATCCTGTGCCGACCTCGCGATAGCTGGTGGTGTCCTGCACGATTACGCCATTGACGGTGCGCGTCACTACGCGGCCGGGCACGGGAATGGCCTGGCCGACATTGATGGTGGCAACACCGCCCTCCATGACCTGCAGGGTCTGCAGTACATTGTTGTCACTCGTGCTGCGACTGTCGATGACGCGGGCATTGACGCTGCCACTGGATCCCCCCGGCCTCAACACGATGTTGCCGCCCACCCCGGCACCGCGTGCTGCAGCCGATCCTTCGGCATCCTGGCGCACCGAAATCTGCAGGCGGCGCGGCTGGGTATCAATGCTGGCCAGCACGCGGCGGATGTCGGCGATGTTCGCCGCGCTGGCGCGGATGATCAGTTGGTTCTGCATGCCAGTGAGCGCGCCGCCCGGCTCCACCAGCGGCCGCAGGATGGGCAGCACCTGTTCCGCGTTGCGGTACTTGAGCGGAATGACCTCGACATCGGCCCGGGCCATGCCCGCGCCCAAAGACACGACGGACACAAGGAAAACAAGAATGAAAAGGAGGGATCGCATGGGGGGGGAAGCATACCTGACGGCACTGCGGCCTCTGCGCACCGGAGCACCTGTCGCCAGACTTTTCAACGGATGCTTTACTTTTTGCGGTTAATTTACTAGATTACTTGAATGACTGGCCTCAAACAACTGTTTCTGATGGGCTTTTTTATTTCAGCCGTCACTGGCTGCGCAACGCGCACGCCGGCAACCATCGACCGGATGCCGGAGGTGAATGCCGTCGTGCGGCAACCCGCCAGTGCCCCAGTCCAGCGCAATGCCGCGCGCTCGCCGGAATTGCTGCTGCAGACGATCACCGCAGTTGGCTTCGACTACCAGCGCGGTGGAAAATCCATGGCCACCGGATTTGATTGCAGCGGACTGGTGGCGCATGTGTTCAAGGAAGCCTACGGCGTGCTGCTGCCGCATAACGCGAAGGCACAAAGCGAACGCGGCCGATATATCCCGGTAAAGGATCTCGAAGCCGGCGACCTGGTGTTCTTCAACACCGAAAAGCAACCGTTCTCGCATGTCGGCATTTATCTGGGTGACGGGCGCTTCATCCACGCCCCCAAACCCGGCGCGGTGGTGCGCACCGAGAGCATGCAACTGGCCTACTGGCGCACGCGCTTTGACGGGGCGCGGCGCATCGTCGACTAGACTTCAACGAGCAACGGCTGAGAACGCCGCCAGCTTCGTCTTGATTGCCGCAACCTGCGCCTGCGCAGCGCGTTCACCCTCGAGTATGGCCAGGTGCTTGGACTGGAAATCAGTGCCGCTGATACGCCCGATGTTCGGCCGCACCACCACGTCTGCCTGCTTGAGTTCATAGGCCAGGATGCTCTGCCCCATGATGGCGAAGGTCTGCAGCAGCATCTCGAAACTGCTCGCAGTCTTCTGCTCGCGCGGCTGCGCCGAGATATCCACGGCAATCACAATGTCAGCGCCCAGGCTGCGTGCAATGCGCACCGGCACCGGCGCGACCAGGCCGCCATCCACATAGTCGCGTCCGTTGATGCGCGCCGGCTGGAAAATCCCCGGCACGCTGGATGAGGCCCGCACCGCCATGCCGGTGTTGCCACTGCGGAATACCATGGGCTCGCCCGACTGCAGGTCGGTGGACACAATCGCCAGCGAGCGCGGCAGTTTTTCGATGGGGCGATTCGCCAGCGCGGCATTGACGAATTCCTGCAACGCTTCGCCCTTGATCAGGCCACGCCCGAACAGGGACCAGTCGGTCATGATGGCATCGTCCATGGCAAGCGCCATGCGCTGCAGGTCAAAGCCGCTGGCGCCGCCGGCGTAAAGCGCGCCAACCAGGCTGCCGGCGCTGGTGCCGACAATGAAATCGGGCACGATGCCCTGCGCTTCGAGCGCCTTGATGACACCGATGTGCGCAAAGCCGCGCGCCGCCCCGCCGCCGAGCGCCAATGCAATTTTCGGCACGGGCGGCGCAACCGCAAGCGGCGCGGGCCCAGGCGGGGATATGACGGGTGAGGGTGTGCTGCATGCCGTCAGGAACAAGACAAGCAGGAGGCTTCGCGCCATACGCGTCGGCAGGCGCATCGCAGTGGTTTTTTTCGTGGTTCTGTTTGATGGACGGTTCAAAATTGATTCGGAAGATTGCGCAAAGGGCCGGATTCTAGCCCTGCGGCAGCGTCCTAGCTTTCCTGGATTAACGGCCCATTACCGATTGACCCAGATCAAGCACTGGTTTTATGCCATCGGCAGAATGTCTTCGATGGGGTATCGTCACAATGAGAAGCATGCGTCGACTTGCAATTAAGAATCATTCCCATTATCATTTTCGTAGCAATTTCTTCATTTCGCTCAATCATTAATCATTTACGACTGCGACAGGAAAGACCATGGCATTGACTGCTGCGCTCCCCATCCGTTCAATCGCCGTCGGCGCCACGATGCTGGCGCTGCTGGCTGCCAGCTTTCCCGCCGGTGCCCAGGAAAAGGTCCTCAACCTGTACACCGCCCGCCACTATCAGACCGACGAGGCGCTCTACACAAACTTCACCAAACTGACCGGTGTAAAGGTCAACCGCATCGAAGGCGGCGAAGACGCGCTGTTCGAGCGCATCAGGAACGAAGGCGAACGCAGCCCGGCCGACGTGTTTATTACCGTTGATGTCGGTCGCATCTGGAAAGCCGACCAGGCGGGGATTTTCGCGACCATTCATTCCCCCACTCTGGAAAAACGCATCCCTGCATCCTTCCGCGACCTGGAGAACAAGTGGTTCGGCTTCTCCAGTCGCGCCCGCGTCATCGCCTACAACAAGGCCGAGATCAAGGCTGGCGAGATCAAGAATTACGAGGACCTGGCAGACCCGAAATGGGCCAGGTCCGTCTGCATCCGCTCCTCCACCCATCCCTACAACCTGTCGCTGCTCGCCAGCCTGGTGGCGCATTCTGGCGAAGCAAAAGCGGAAGAATGGGTGAAGGGGCTCAAAGCCAACCTCGCGCGAGATCCCAAGGGCGGCGACACCGACCAGCTGACCGCGGCAGCAGCGGGCGAATGCAAGATCGCTGTGGCAAATACCTATTACATCGCCCGACTGATGCGTTCGACAAAGCCCGAGGACAAGGCCGCCGCCGGCAAGCTCGGCGTGGTTTTCCCGAACCAGGCCAACCGCGGCACCCACGTCAACATCTCCGGCGGCGGCGTGCTCCGGCATGCACCAAACAAGGAATCAGCAGTGAAGTTCCTGGAATATCTGGCCAGCGACGAGGCACAGCGCCACTTCGCCGAAGGCAACAATGAGTGGCCTGTAGTGCCCGGGGTAAAGATCACGAATCCGGCGCTGGACTCCTTCGGCAAGTTCAAAACCGATCTGATCAACGTCGGCGCCATCGGCCGCAACCAGCCGGCGGCACAGCGCATCGCCGATCGCGCCGGTTTTAAATAATCAGCGGCATCAGCAACAAATAAAAAAGGGCGCCGAAGCGCCCTTTTTTATTGCCCAGAGATCTGGTGATCAGTTCTTGGATCGATTGCGGTACTCGTGGGTGCGGGTATCGATTTCGATGCGGTCGCCGGTGGCGCAGAACAGTGGTACCGGAATTTCGAAACCCGTCTTCAGCTTGGCCGGCTTCATGACCTTGCCCGAAGTATCGCCACGCACGGCGGGTTCGGTGTAGATGATCTCGCGCACCAGGGTCTGCGGGATGTCCACCGAAATCGGCTTCTCCTGGTACAGCACGACCTCGGCGGGCATGCCCTCTTCCAGATAGTGCAGCGCATCGCCCATGTTGTCGGCGTCGATCTCGAACTGGTTGTACTCCGGGTCCATGAACACATAGAACGGATCAGCAAAGTAGGAGTAGGTCACTTCCTTGCGCTCGAGGTTGACCATCTCGAACTTGTCGTCGGCGCGATAAACGGTTTCGCTGCCCGCACCGGTGAGCAGGTTCTTTAGCTTCATCTTGACCACGGACGCGTTACGGCCGGATTTGCTGAATTCCGCCTTTTGCACGACCAGCGCATCCTTGCCGACCATGATCACATTGCCGGCGCGAATTTCCTGAGCGATCTTCATGCTGTTTTCCTGTCGTAAGCGCAAAAGCGGTGCCCCAAAAAAACAATCGGGGCCATCTGCGCGAAAAAGGGCGCTATTTTACTTTGCTTTCACAGAATTGCACCAGGTTTCCGGCCAGGTCGCCTGCCCCGGCAACCCTTGCAGCCCAGGCCTTTGCGTGATCGCCCAGGATGTCACCGCGCCCCGCGGCCACATCCCATGCATCCGGCAGACCCTCGACCGCCTCACCGTTCCAGCCCTGCCACAGGGCTCTCAATGCTGCAGCCAAATCGGGCTCCAACGCCTGCGTGTACCGATCAAAGAAGGCATCAAGCTTGATGCGATGCGCATCGGCATCCTGGGGATAGATATGCCAGACCAGCGGATGTTCTGCCCATTGGGCGCGAACGAAGGAATCCTCCCCGCGCACAAAATTCCAGTCACAGGACCACAGCAACTCGTCGTAGCCGTCCTGCGGCAGGAAGGGCAGCAGGCGAACCTCAAGCGCGCCGCGCCGCAGGGTTTCCCCATCACGTGCATCAGGCGCCCCCAGCCACGCCAGGAGTTGCGGCCGCAGGCGGCTCGGCGGAACTGCGGCAACCATGGGACGCGTACCGTTAGCCCAGACATCGAGCAACGCCGATACGCCCGGATTTTCGTAGCCGAACAGTGAAGCCGATTGCGCCGCGGGCGGCAACGGCGCAAATCCCAGCCCAGTCCAGAACCGCGCCTGCTGCAGCGGATCACGCTGAAACGCCACGCGCCGTGCGTCCAGTTCACGCTCCTTGAGCAGTCCGCCGGTATCGGGGTTAAATCCCGGGAAGAAAAAATACCGCTCCAGTGGCAGTCGCGGATGCGGCGAGGGCAGTCCATGGTGGCTTGCCACCCAAGGCTCGGCGCTGAGGTATTCCAGCGTGATCCAGAGTGCGCGCGGACTGCGTGCCGCCATGGCTTCGGCATACGCATCGGGGAGCCCGCAGCCGAAGGCGTCGATGACGACACCCGCCGGCGTCGTCATGTCTGCCCCCGCGTTCCAGTGCCTCACCTCGACGCCCTCAACACGTTGCACGGCGGCATCGCGGACATAGTCGGGACGCAGCGCATGCAGCACATCGGGGCGGTCTATCCACAGGCGCACCGCGAGGCCATGCTCATGCGCCAGTTGCCGCGCCAGGCGCCAGCACACGGCCGCATCACCGTAGTTGTCCACCACGCAGCAGAACACATCCCAGGATGGGCGCTGCATGTCTGTGCTCCGCATGTCCGTTTAACAGTCAGGGCTTCGCAGTGCGGCGCCCGGACAGTGCCGAGGCCAGGAGAAACAGCGGTACCAGGCCCACTGCCACAATGACCAGCGAGGCCGCCGCTGCTTCCGCCAGGCGTTCGTCCTTGGCCATGTTGTAGGCCTGCACCGCCAGCGTGTCGAAGTTGAACGGGCGCATCGCGAAGGTGGCGGGCAATTCCTTCATGACATCGACAAACACCATCAGGGCCGCAGTCAGCAGGCTGCCGCGCAAGATGGGCAGGTGGACGCGCCACAGCGTGCGCGAGGGCGACAAGCCGAGGCTGCGCGCGGCATCGTCCATGCTCGGCCTCACCTTGGCCAGCCCCGCCTCGACGGTCTGCAGCGCCACCGCGAGGAAGCGCACCAGATAGGCATACACCAGCGCGGCAATGCTGCCGGTGAAAATCAGGCCAAGCTTCACGCCGAACTGCGCTTCGGCCCAGTTGGCAACCAGGTTGTCCAGGCGCGTGACCGGCACCAGTATGCCCACCGCGATGACCGCACCCGGAACGGCGTAGCCCATGCCCGCAATGCGGTTGGCGATGGCAACAACAGGCATGCCGCGTGAAAGGCGCGCCGCATAGGCCAGCGCCACAGCCAGAAACACCGCGGCCGTGGCGGTAACCGCCGAAAGCGAAAGGCTGTTACCCATCAGGCCGAAAAACCTTGCCGTGAACAGCGGTTCGGGTTCATTCCAGATGACGCGACCCAGAATGGCCACCGGTAGCAGGAAGCCGACCACCACCGGCACCACACACAGCGCGGTCACCAGCCAGGCGCGCCAGCCATGCAGCGCATAGGGCCGATCCATCGGGCGCGAAGCCAGGTTATAGAAGCGCGCGCGGCCGCGGTTCCAGTGCTCGATGAACAGCAGCACCGCGACGAACAGCAGCAGCACCACCGCCAGTTGGGATGCGGCAACGGGATCCCCCATCGAATACCAGGCGCGATAAATGCCCGCCGTGAAGGTGTTGACGGCGAAATAGGACACCGTGCCAAAGTCGGCCAGGGTCTCCATCAGTGCAAGCGAAGCGCCGGCTGCAATTGCCGGCCGCGCGAGCGGCAGACCAATGCGGAAAAACACCCCCCATACGCCGCGCCCCATCTGCCGTCCGGCCTCGATCAGGTTGAGGGACTGCTCCAGAAACGCAGCGCGCGCGATGAGATAGACATAGGGATAGAGCACAAAGGAAAACATGACGATGGCGCCCCACAGCGAGCGCACCTCGGGAAACCAGTATTCGCGCGCCCTCCACCCGGTCAGTTCGCGCAAGCCAGTCTGCACCGGGCCGGCAAATTGCAGGAAGTCGGTATAGGCATAGGCCATGACATAGGCCGGCATTGCCAGCGGCAGCACCAGTGCCCATTGCAGCCAGTCCCGGCCGGGAAACCGGAACCAGGCGACGAACCACGCCGCAAAAACGCCAATCGCAATGACTCCTGCCGCCACGCCGACCAGCAAGGCCAGCGTGGTGCCCACGTACTCGGGCAGCACGGTTGCGGCCAGATGCGCCCAGGTTCCCTGTGAGGGCATGAACACCTGTGCCACGACCACCAGGATGGGTGCTGCAAGCAGCGCCGCGACCAACAACGCCATCCAGCCGTGCATGCCCAGCGCGCGTCGTTGCGAGGCGGACACGGGCAGGCCCGGTAGCGGCGCGGCAGAGGAATTGGCGGTATTCATGCTTTCAGAACCAGCGGGTTGAGATCAAACCAGTCAGGGAAAAATGCGCTTCGGCCACGGA
Organism: Bordetella parapertussis; assembly: GCA_945885335.1. GTDB lineage: Bacteria > Pseudomonadota > Gammaproteobacteria > Burkholderiales > SG8-39 > CAIYPG01. Next base: position 4,238 of record CAMCYY010000046.1, on the reverse strand, counting down.
TGACAAAATAATGCATGCGCCATCCACACCGGAGACATTACGCAAAGGATTTGATCTGAAACAACTATTTCCGATTCTATCAAGAATGATTCTTGTTTAAGAAGATATAATCCCTGGCATGGATGAAAAGCCACAATCAGGCGCACCGCTATTGTCGCTGGACGAAGTGCAGGCTGCCTACGGCAACACGCCCATTTTGCGCGGACTGTCGTTCACCCTGAAGCGCGGCACGATCGCCTGCCTGCTCGGCAAGAGCGGTTGCGGCAAGACGACAGCGCTGCGGGCCATCGCCGGGTTCGAGCCGGTTATCGGCGGCGAGATTCGTCTTAACGGCAATCTGATGTCTGCCCCGGGCCTGCAGGTGGCGCCGGAGAAACGCCGCATCGGCATGGTGTTTCAGGACTTCGCCCTGTTTCCCCACCTGAGTGTGGCGGACAACATCGGCTTTGGCTTGAACAAACTCGACGCCACCGCACGGGCACAGCGTATCGGCGACATGCTTGATGCAGTGGGGCTGAAGAAAAGAGCCTCGAATTACCCGCATGAATTGTCGGGTGGGCAGCAGCAACGCGTCGCACTGGCGCGCGCCCTCGCACCGAGCCCCGACCTGATTCTGCTCGACGAACCCTTCTCCAATCTGGACGTCGAACTGCGCGAGCGCCTGGCGCAGGAAGTGCGCGACATCATCAAACAAACCGACACCACGGCGATACTGGTGACGCACGACCAGAACGAGGCCTTTGCCATTGCCGACGAAATCGGCGTCATGCGCGCCGGACGCATCGAGCAATGGGACGGCCCCTCCAACCTCTATCATCGTCCTGCCACGCGCTTTGTCGCCGCTTTCGTCGGCCTCGGCGCCTTCGTGCCGGGTTCAGTGCTGCCGACGCAGCAGGTAACGATCGAACTGGGCATGTTGAACGGCATCGTGCCCGACGGGTGCGGCAAGGGCTGCGCCGACTGCGGCAAGGGCTGCCACGTGGATGTGCTGCTGCGTCCCGATGACATCATTCATGATGACGCAAGCCCGCTGCAGGCGGAGGTGGAGAAAAAGGCATTTCGCGGCGCTGAAATTCTTTACACCCTGAAACTCGACAGTGGCAGGAAGGTGCTGGCACTGGTGCCCAGCCACCACAACCACACCATCGGTGAGCGCATCGGCATCCGCCTTGCTGTGGATCACATTGTTGCGTTTGCGCCCGAGGACGCTGTCACTGCTGCTGCACCGGGCTGATCCTGAGCAAAGCCGCGTGTTGCCCTCCCGGCCTCTCAGCCGGTCTTCAGATCGAATATCACCGGCACATCGACAATGAATTCCCTGCCGCGCAAAACCTGCGGTATTTGCGTCATCGGTTTCGCCTTGCGAATCATGTCCAGCGCTGTGTCATCAAGGACCTGATGGCCACTGGAAGTTCTGATCGCAGCGCCCTGGATCATGCCGTTCGCCCCGATCGACAGTCTTATCTCCACCCTGCCCTGCCATCCCTTCTCCATCGCCTGCGCCGGATAACGCCGGTAGCGATTCGCTGCACTGATCAACGCAATGCGGTATTGCGCCAGCGTTCCGGCATCCGCGCCGTCCGAGCCTTCGCGTGGCGTACCCGCACTTGGTGCGGCTGGTGCCTGCGCCTCTGCAGGACGCAGCGCGGCAGCGGGCGGTGGTGGTGGTGGTGGTGACACTGCAGCTGGTGGTGCGACAGGCGCCGGAGCGATGGGCGGCGCGGCGATCACCGGCGCCGAAGGAGAAGGCGTCGGTGCCGTCAGCACCGGCCGCGGTGCGTCAGGTTTCACCTTCGGCCGCGGCAGCTCGGGGCGCGGCGGCGGCTTGACCGGTTCGGGCAGTGAAGGCAGGGGCGCGCTGTGCGGCGACAGGACGGCGCTCAACACCTGTACCGGCGCCGAAGCCCGGCTTCCCTCCTTTATCCCCGGAAGCAGGAACAACACTGCCGCATGCAGCGCGAGCGACGCCAGCGCACAGACAATCAGGGCGCGGTTCTGCGCCCTCGCGTCATGGGAAACGCCTGATACGGGAAATGGCAATGCATGCATGGGATGCCTATGGTACCGGCACCGGCCCGTTTCGCGCACACCTGGTGCCTGACAATCAATCTTCAGGCATTCCGGGAAACACCTTCCTGCAGATTCACATATGCGCTAGACGTAAAAACAAGTAGGCTTGCGCCGGGTTGCATTGAGAACACGCAGACGGCAAAGCGGCCTCAAGAGCCCGAAGCAGGGCCACCGATCCGATTGGCACCGCTGAAATACCGCGAAAGCGGCCATACCCTAAAAGGAGAAGTGAAATGCCCATTAATCGTTCCCTGACGGCCTCCGTCATTGCCGCCACAACGCTCATGGCCGGCCCGGCCCTGGCACAGGACGTCAGCAACTTTCCATCCAGGCCGGTGACTGTCATCATTCCGTTTGTTCCCGGCGGCAGCACCGAGGTCGAGACCCGGATCTACACCGACAAGCTGCAGGCCAGCCTCAAGCAGCCGTTCGTCCTCGATTTCAGGGGCGGCACGGGCGGACTGATCGGTGCGCTCCAGTTGCAGAAATCCGCGCCCGACGGCTACACCATCATGATCGCCAACACCGGCTTTACAGTGACCCCCAATTTCCATCCGCAGATCAATCACGAAGCGGCGAAGACTTTTGTTCCGATCACCGAGCTGAGCAACCGCACGACGGCCGTCATTGCCAGCGTGGCGGGATTGCCCAATGTCAACAACCTCAAGGAACTGGAGGCCTACGCCAAGGCCAATCCCGGCAAGCTGAGCTGCAACACGGCAGGCGCCGGCGGCATCACCCATATCGTCTGCTCCGCCTTGGCCAACGCCATCCATTCGCCGATTCTGCCGGTGCATTACAAGGGCGTGGCGCAGGGACAGATCGACCTCATTGCCGGCCGCACCCAGGTCTCCGGCGGAACCCTGCTGGCCGGACTGGCAAACATCAGGGCGGGCAAGCTCAAGGCACTGGCCGTTTTCGGCAACAAGCGCTCGCCACTGCTGCCGGATGTGCCAAGCATCGCAGAGCAGGGCTACGAGGCGTTCTATCCGAGCTGGTTCGGCGCCTTTGCTCCACCCAAGACGCCGCCGGCCATCTCGAACAAACTGAACGCGGAGTTCGTGAAAACTGTGAAATCTCCGGACGTCATCGCCGCGCTCACAAAGTTGGGGACAACCCCGGTGGGCAATTCGCAGGAGGAATTCCGCAAGAAAATCGAAAGCGAACTGGCCTACTGGAAGAAAATCGTCGAAACCAACAAGATCAAGCTCGACTGATTTCCTGCAGCATCAGCCGGCCTCAGGCGGTCGGCTGGGCCACAAAACAAAACGCCCGCATTTTTTTGCGGGCGTTTTTTCAGATCATCATTGTGATCAATTACAAGTACATCTCAACCATTAAAGCATTTCTACTTAATAATTGTAATCATGCACTTGTGGGCAAAAATCAACGCCCCTTGTAATTCCCCTTGCGCTTTTCCTTGAAGGCGGTGATGGCTTCCTTGGAATCCTCGGTCGACCGCACGACCGCCATGTGCGAGGAAACCAGATCGAGGCTGGTGCGCAGGTCGGTGGTCATCGACTGGTAAATGGTGCGCTTGATCAGCGACATGTTGATGGGCGGCGAATTGGCCAGCCGGTTTGCCAGCTTGTAGGTTTCTTCCATCAGCTTGTCGTCGTCATAGACATGGCTCACCAAGCCAATGCGCGCGGCTTCCGTGCCATCCACCCAGTCAGCCGTGAAAAAAAGTTCCAGCGCCTTGGACAGACCGACCACGCGCGGCAGGAAGTAGCAGCCACCCGCACCCGGCATCAGGCCGACGCGCATGTAGGCCTCGGAAAAACGCGCAGACTTTGCAGCTAGACGGATGTCGGCCATCAGCGCCATGTCCATGCCGGCGCCGGCAGCCACGCCGTTGACGGCCGCGATGTAAGGCTTCTCGAGCGCCTGCACCGCCATCGCCACGCGCTGCGGTCCGGCGCGCAGGCTTTCCTTGGCGGAGATCGGTGTATCGGGCGTTTCGGTGTCCGCGGCCCGTTTCGCCATACGGCTGGTATCGCCACCGGAGCAGAACGCCTTGCCGGCACCGGTCAGCACCACAACGCGCACCTCCGGATCGGCCTGCGCATCGCGCAGCGCCTGCTGCCAGGCCGCGAGCATGTCCGGATTAAAAGCGTTGAGCTTCTCCGGCCGGTTCAGCAGGATGGTGGCAACGTGGTCTTTGACGC
>CAMCYY010000045.1 GCA_945885335.1 Bordetella parapertussis | reverse complement strand
TTTCAAGAAACCGTAGCAATTCATCCGTAAGCTGCGCCGGGTACGCCCTGCATTTCGCGATAGACAACAGGGTGAAGCGCAGCAACACCGGCAGGGTTCACAAAATTTTAAAGGAGATGTCATGAAGGGATTTCTGGAGGCATTGCGCGTGCAGCGCTGGGACGACCATCGCTACTATCATCACAGCCGCATCAACCAGTCGCTGCATTTTGTCAGCGCCATGAGCTTCCTGTCGGCCTACGCGCTGCTGTTCGCCTACCCCGCCGCCGCCGCACTGGTGGGCTGGCTGGTAGCCATGGTGACGCGCCAGAGCGGGCATTTCTTCTTCGAACCAAAGGGCTATGACGAAGTGAACCAGGTCACGCATGAGCACAAGGAAGAAATCAAGGTCGGCTACAACCTGCGCCGCAAGATCGTGCTGCTGGCGATATGGGCACTGTCACCGCTGGCTCTGTATGCCGACCCCACGCTGCTGGGCCTGATCGATGCGCACGCCGATGCCAACGGTTTCATTCGCAACATGGGGCTGGTGTGGCTGGCGCTGGGCGCCGGCGGTCTGTTGTTCCGCACCGTTCACCTGTTTTTCATCCGCGATGTGCAGACCGGCCTGGTGTGGCTGACCAAGATCCTCACCGACCCGTTCCATGACGTGAAGCTGTATTACCGCGCACCGCTCTTCCTGATGCGCGGCCAGTTGATCGATCCGGACCTGGGCAGGCAGCATTCCTGAAACGGCGGTGGTGGGCTCAGGGTCAGCGCATTCAAAAGCGGTGACGGATCATCTCCCGCAGCAGCGTGCGCTTGATGGCCTTGTTCGTAAGCGCAGGGTCAGACCACCACCAGCCGTCGCGCTGCATATTGACCGCGGCATCGACAAAGCGCTGGGCCACCGCCTCGAAATCGGCCTCGGTGTAGTTGAAGCTGAAAATCAGCCGCCCCGTCCCCACCCAGGACAGCGCCAGGCCGGCGGCGCGCAGGTAGTACTGCAGCATCCAGTTGTAGCGCGAGGGCTGCGTGTAGCTCACCGTCCAGATCGTGGAGAGGTTCGCCACGCGCACCGGCAGTCCCTTTTCCTCAAGCCGCCTGTTGAGGTGCTGCGCGCGTTCATTCCAGCGCTCGTCGAGGCCTTCATAGAGCGCCAGCACCTTCGGGGTCTGAAGGCGATCAAGAAAGGCCTTCATCGCACCCATCACATAGGGGTGCGAATTGAAGGTGCCGCGCGCAAAGCAGATATCGGCCGGCCGGTCCTCGCGGAATCGCTTCATCAGGTCGCGCCGGCCGCACACCACGCCCACCGGCAGGCCGCCGCCCAGGGTCTTGCCATAGGTCACCATATCGGCGCGCACACCGAAGTACTCCTGCGCACCGCCCGGAGCGAGGCGAAAGCCCACGAACACCTCGTCGAAAATCAGCACAATGCCGCGCTCGCTGCACACGGCGCGCAGCTTCTGCAGCCAGGCCGTGTAGGCAGCCCGGTCAAAGTGGGCGCTGCGCCCACTGTCCAGCAGCGAAGAATCACCCGGCGCATTTCGATTCGGATGGAGCGCCTGCAGCGGATTGACAAGCACGCAGGCGATGTCGCGGCGTTTCTTCAATACCCGAAGCGTGTCCTCGTCCATTTCCTTAAGGGTGTAGGTCTCGTGCGGCGGCAGCGGATTGCCGATGCCTGGCTGCACATCCTCCCACCAGCCGTGGTAGGCACCGCAGAAGCGCACCAGGTGCGAGCGTTTGGTGTGGTAACGGGCCAGGCGCACCGCCTGCATCACTGCCTCGGTGCCGGACATGTGGAAGGACACTTCGTCCAGGCCGGAGATCTCCTGCAGCCGCTTCGCATTGTGGGCCACCACCGGATGGTAGGCGCCCAAAACCGGCCCGAGCGCCTGCACGCTGGCGCTGCCTTCGGCGATACATTCCTTGTAGAAGTCCTGGCCGAACACGTTCACCCCATAGGAGCCGGTCAGGTCATAGAACGTGTTGCCGTCGAGGTCGGCAAGCATTACGCCGGCGGAGGACTGCACGAAGTTTCCGGCGCTGAGGTGTTCGCGCACATGCCGGTTGTACTGGAACGGCACCCGGTAGGCGCTGGTGAACTGCAGGTCGGAGATACCAGTCTGGGCCTCGGCGGTGAGCTGCGCGGTCAGCGGAAAGCGCCGCCGGTACAGCTCGGCCAGACGCAGGAAGCCGGCACGACGCTGCGCTGCGATGTCCAGCGGCGCGTCATCGGAGCGGTAGAAGCGATCCTCGTCATAGGCATAGAACGGAACCTGACGCGCCACACGACGTGCCATGCGCGAGTGGCCCGACAGCGAGGGATGCTTGGCGAGCGACAGCTGCAGGCGATGCATCAGGCGCGGCAGCACCATCGCTGCAGCAATGGAACCCAGGGCGAGGTAGTTGAAGGTTTCGTTCATGGCTATGACGTGATCGCCTTGATGATTAGGAAGCCATTTAATTACCGTACCTGCTTTACAGGAATGTGACGATGAAAAACTTTCTCGCCAGACTGTTCCTGCAGGAAGACATCAACTTCCTGCTGACGAACCGCATCCCGCGCCAACTGGCCACGCACCTCATGGGCTGGTTCAGCCGTATCCGCCACCCCTGGGTGCGCGATTTGTCGATTGCGCTATGGCGGCGCATCGCCGATCTCAACCTGGACGAAGCGAAAAAAACGCGCTTCGACAGCCTGCATGACTGCTTTATCCGGGAACTGAAAGACGGCGCCCGAGCGGCCGACCCCGACCCGCGGGTGCTGGTGAGCCCGTGCGATGCCATTGTCGGCGCCTGCGGCCCGGTGGATGGCGTCTGGCTGGTGCAGGCCAAGGGCTTTCGCTACACCCTTCTCGACCTGCTGGGCGATCCGGAACTGGTGCGACGCTACCTGGATGGCTGCTATGCCACGCTGCGCATCACCTCCAGCATGTACCACCGCTTCCACGCGCCGCACGACTGTGTGGTGGAGCAGGTGACCTACATTTCCGGCGACACCTGGAACGTCAACCCGATTGCGCTGAAACGGGTCGAGAAGCTGTTCTGCAGGAACGAACGCGCGGTGATCTGCACACGGCTGGCGGCAAACGGACAAGCCGTGACCCTGGTGCCGGTGGCCGCAGTGCTGGTGGCCGGCATCCGCCTGCATTTTCTCGACGTCCTGCTGCACCTGAAGTACCGCGGTCCCAACGTCATCCCGTGCAACGCCAAATTCCGCAAGGGTGACGAGATGGGCTGGTTCCAGCACGGCTCCACCATCATCGTGTTCGCGCCGCGCGGGTTTGCAATGAACCCTGCCATTCGTGAGGGGCATGTCATCCGCGCAGGACAGGCGCTGATGCAACTGCCCTGATGGGCCTGTGGCAGTACCTGGACTAGCTCAGCATTCTGAAGCCCCCCCACGCGGCGGCCGGCAGGACGACAAAAACCAGCGCCAGCGGCACCAGCGGGTCGAGGTTGTTCAGAAGGCGGAAGACGTTGCAAAGAAGGCCCACGGCGCGCTGGGGCAGCGTCTTCGGGCTTTTTGAGTATTCCATTGCCGCCTTCACCACGTAGAAGACCGCCGTATTTGCGCCCATCACGGCACGCGCCGCCATGCCGGCGTTGCGCGGAACAATCAGGTAGTTGCACTTCAGCAGTATGCGTTGCCTGTCGTTCGGATTGTATTCACCCTCGACCCAGTGCAGTTCGCGGTGAAAGTCGAGCAGGCCGAATTCATAGGTCGCAAACGCCCGCTCGACCCGGCTGTCGCCGAACACCACCTTGTATGTTGCATCGGACTGCAGGTAGATCAGCGCACGCACGACCGTTCCAAATGACAGGAAGCGCAGATTGCCGTCGTAATGCCGGCCGTACAGACCCTCATCGCCGCCGCGATCCTTGTTGTAGTGGGAAATATAGAGCTCGTCGGTGTGCCTCATCGGAACAATGACGCTGTCGGCATCAAAGTGGGGCAGGATTGCATCGTGAATGACTGCGCTGTCACGCAGCTGGTCGATGCGCGCCACCACCGGTTGCGGCAGCAGCCGGGTGTAGACATGCTTGGACGGCCGCAGCTTCAGGTCCTCGCGATAATGATTGGTGACCCAGAACACCAGCGCATCCATGGTGATCCTGGCATCTGCATTGTCGAATCGGCCGATGACGGCCGGGAAGCGGCGCCCATGTTGAGCAGCCCTGCCCGGGCTTGCGGTGCCACTTTTCAGTTGCATGGCTTCACTCATCGATGCGCCTCCCATTGAACCAGCGGTGCGACGCCGGGCGGCGCCGCCGGAACCTTGTAGCAGCAGCACATTACAAACGCGTACGCGGCAATGGCCGACCCGATCTGGGCCCCGAGCAGCGGAGTGATCCCCGACAATTCATGACCAGCCTGCCAGCCAAGCACCGCGCCAAGCGCCGCAAAGGCGCACATCAATGCGGCATCCGCCACGCCGGCGCCGCAGCAGGGGAGCCGCTGTTCCCGGCACTCCTGGCACGGCGGCGCTGCGGCGTGACCACGCGTTCCATGACCAGAAGCCCCAGATTCAGGGCCACATGCATGGCCGCCAGAGGCCACCACTCGTGGCGAAATTCGGCATTGATCAGCATGCCGCCGAAGGCCGCCATGTTTCCCAGCAGCATGGGATGCGGGACCCACGAGTAAGGAAAGGCAGTAACTCGCCTGGGCGCGAGCGCGGCCAGTTCGTGGCCGTAATAGGTACGTTCAACGCCCAACGCCCGTGCCGCGAGAAAATTCAGCGCAAATCCGATGGCCACGACCGCAAGCGAAAGAAGATCGGGTGGCGCAGACAGATACAGCCAGCCCAGCGCGCTCATCGCCACCGACTTCATGGCGATGGCATCCCTGCGAAAGACCCGCGGCGAAACCGCACCAAACACATAGGCCAGTACATAGAGATGGTAGTGCCAGAAACTGAGCGTATAGACCGCCAGCACCCAATGACCGGCGGGATACGCCAGCAACACCACAATCATGACAAATGAAATGCCCGCGAACAGCGACGCATTGCCCCGTGCAAAACCGGGACCGTGGCGCGCGGCGATCACTGGAATCTCATCCCGCATCAAATGGCGTCCGCGTCTGGTCTCGTTGCGTCAAGTTCGCTCTTGGCGCGCTGATAGACGATAGCGCGCTTGGAACGGTTGAAAGGTGTGCCATCCAGGTCACTTTCAAGGAAATACTGCCGGATCTCCGGGCGGACCTTCTCCAGAATGAAGCGCAGATTGGCAAGAATCGGATCGTTGCGCTTCAGACTGTGGCGCGTCTGCAGAATATCCAGGCAACCCACGATCGTCAGCGCCAGGCAGATCAGGCCTGGAATCAGAACCAGGCCGTTATGCCCGACCAGCGCAAACAGCACCAGCGTCGCGGCAAGACAGCCTGCAAGCGCGAAATACCGCATTCCCCCTCCCTGTCAGTCCTGTTCAGAACCGCACCCACCCCGCACGACGCAGCACGCCAGGCAAGCGCAGATGTATGCCACAGGTTCATTACGGAAGCGTGACTGCGGCAGGAGCCGGCGCGAAACGCGCTGCAATTCTTCCCATTCATGGGAGAAATACTGCGATATTTATTATCATTTTCGCTAATAACTCCTCTATTAATACGTGTTATGGAAATAATTGTTATCTCATACTTGCTCACATTTATCATCACTCCGGCAGGCTTCGCCAGATTCATGATCTGAAATGTTTTTGCAATGAATTCGCAACCTGATTGCCATAAAGAGTTCATCGCCGCGTCACATACCGGCGGCACACTCATCGCAATTCCCTTGGAGATGGTCATGACCTCTGCTTCATCTATCAGCATTCGCGGACTCACCAAGTCCTTTGGCATCGACAAGGCATTGGACGACGTCAGTCTGGAATTCGCCGGCGGTGAAATGGTCGCGCTGATTGGCGCCTCGGGCTCCGGAAAATCCACGCTGCTGCGGCAGATCGCCGGCCTCAGCAATGGCGACGGCGCCAGGAATGGCGACGAAAAATCCACGATCTGCGTCAACGGCCGCTGCGTGCAGACCGGCGGCAAATTGGCCCGCGACATCCGCGACATCCGTGCCGGTGTCGGTTTCGTGTTCCAGCAATTCAATCTGGTGGAACGTCTGCCCGTGATCACCAACGTGCTGGCCGGCATGCTGCATCGCGTGCCCACCTGGCGCAGCACTTTCAAGCATTTCACCCAAGATGAAATCCGCCTCGGCCTGGAAGCCCTGGACCGGGTCGGCATGAAGCAGCGCGCGCTGCAACGGGCCTCCACGCTGTCCGGCGGGCAGCAGCAGCGTGCCGCCATTGCCCGTGCGCTGGTGCAGAAGGCCGGCGTCATTCTGGCTGACGAACCGATCGCATCACTCGACCCGGAGTCCTCGCGCAAAGTCATGGAGATTCTGGCGCGCATCAATCGCGAGGATGGCATTACCGTCGTGGTGTCGCTGCACCAGGTGGATGTGGCCATGAAATACTGCCCGCGCACCGTGGCGCTGCACCACGGCAAGGTCGTCTATGACGGCGCCTCTTCCGCACTCACCCCGGCGATGCTGCGCGAACTCTACGGCGCCGAGGCCGAAGATCTGGGCCTGAGCATCGCCCCCGGTTTGCCGCAGCAACACGAGCCCGCGCCCTTCCTGCATCGTGCCTATGTCGAGTCTCCGCTGCATGCCAGGCCATCCGCATCGTTAGCAGAAGCACAAGCCCTCTAACCACCCGCATTCATTTCAAGGAGATCCATCCATGTTTCGCAAGCTCGTCACCGGCCTGGTCGTGGCCGCAGCGTTCGCGGCACCCGCCGCCGCCCAGATGCCCAAGGAAATCAATTTCGGCATCATTTCCACCGAGTCCACCCAGAACCTGAAGCAGGACTGGGAACCCATGCTGAATGACCTGTCAAAGAAAGCCGGCACCAAGATCAACGCGTTCTTCGCACCGGATTACGCCGGCATCATCGAGGGCATGCGCTTCAACAAGGTGCAGGTCGCCTGGTTCGGCAACAAGTCGGCCATGGAAGCGGTTGACCGCGCCAACGGCGAAGTATTCGTCCAGACGCTCGCCTCCGACGGCTCGCCGGGATACTGGTCCCTGCTGGTGGTTCACAAGGACAGCCCGCTGAAGTCAATCGAGGATGTCATCAAGAACGCCAAGAGCCTGACGCTGGGTAACGGCGACCCGAACTCAACCTCGGGTTTCCTGGTCCCCGGCTACTACGCCTTCGCCCTGAACAATCTGGACCCCAAGACTTCATTCAAGCGCACCGTTGCCGCAAACCACGAAACGAATCTGCTGGCAGTGGCCAACAAGCAGGTCGATTTCGCCACCAACAACAACGAAAGCCTGGATCGGCTCAAGATGAAGTTGCCGGCAAAGGCGGCTGACATCCGCACTATCTGGCAATCGCCGCTGATTCCTTCAGATCCGTTCGTATGGCGCAAGGACCTGAATGCGGAAGCCAAGGAGCGCATCAAGACCTTCTTTGTTTCCTACGGCAGCGCTGATGCGCGTGAGAAAGCCGTTCTTGCGAAGATCGGCCTGGCCGGCTTCAAGTCATCGGACAACAATCAGCTTCTGCCCATCCGTCAGCTCGAACTGTTCAAGGACAAGAACAAGTACGAGAACGACACCGCCATGAACCCCGCCGAGCGCCAGGCCAAGTTGAGCGAGATCAACAAGAAACTCGCCGATCTGAACCAGCAAATGGCTTCGCTCAAGTAGTCCTGCATCTGAAAGCACCAAATCTCTGTGAGCCTTGCGGCGGTCACGTGACCGCCGCTTTTTTTAAAGATCCGACATGACCCTGCAAGCGCAAATCGCAATGCCCGCCGATCCGGCCGCCGGCTACCCGAAACGAACACTGTGGCAACTGGCCGGCTGGGGACTGCTGCTCGGCATCCTGGGCGCCTCATGGAACGGCGCCGACATGCGCCCCGCCGACCTGATCAAGGATTCGGGCAACATGGCCGAGTATTTGTCCAGCTTCTTTCCACCGAACTTCCGCGATTGGAAGATCTACCTCAGCGAAATGCTGATCACACTGCAGATCGCCGTGTGGGGCACGGTGCTGGCGGTGCTGCTGGCGGTACCGTGCGGGTTGCTATCCTCGTCGAACATCGTGCCCTGGTGGGTCTACCAGCCGATGCGCCGCCTGATGGACGCGGCCCGCGCCATCAATGAAATGGTGTTCGCCATGCTGTTCGTGGTGGCCGTGGGTCTGGGCCCCTTCGCCGGTGTGCTGGCCCTGTTCGTGCACACCACCGGCATCCTTGCCAAGCTGTTCTCCGAGGCAGTCGAGGCCATCGATCCGCAGCCCGTCGAGGGCATACGCTCTTCGGGTGCCACGGCGCTGGAGGAAGTCGTGTTCGGTGTCATCCCGCAGGTGCTGCCGCTGTGGATTTCGTACTCCCTGTACCGCTTCGAATCCAACATCCGCTCCGCCACGGTGGTCGGCATGGTGGGTGCCGGGGGCATCGGTGTGGTGCTGTGGGAAATCATCCGCGGCTTTGCCTACGCTGAGACCTGCGCCGTGATGATCATCATCGTCGTCACCGTCAGCCTCGTTGATCTGCTTTCAGCGCAGATCCGCAAGCTATTCATCTGATTCCCAGGAGAACACCATGAGCATGAGCATCGATGAGATTGTCGACCTGATGGGCAATCGCGGCGGCCGGCAGTATGGTTCCGAGGCTGTCAGCCAAATCGACCACGCCCTGCAATGCGCCGTACTGGCCGAGGCGTCCGGTGCATCGCCCGAACTGATCACGGCATCGCTGCTGCATGATCTGGGACACCTGGTACACGATCTGGGCGACGATCCCGCCAAGCGCGGCACCGATGACGTGCATCAGTATCAGGCCCTGCCCTTCCTGCGTGGCGTATTTCCCGATGCGGTACTGGCGCCCATACGCCTGCATGTGGATGCCAAGCGCTACCTTTGCGCAGCTGAGCCCGGCTACTGGGACATCCTGTCATTTGCCTCGCGTCGCAGCCTGGAGCTGCAAGGGGGCATCTACACGATGGAGCAGGCGGAAACTTTCATCGCGCAACCCGGCGCGCACGATGCCGTGTCATTGCGCCGCTGGGACGATGAGGCAAAAGTGCCAGGCCTCGCCACCCCCGGCCTGGCGCACTACGCCGAAATCATGCGCGCGTGCCGGTTGCCGGTGGCAGCGTAGAGACCGCAGGTCAAGGCGCCGGGCCAGACAATCCGGCGAGGACCTGTACCAGCCGTTCGCCAGCCGTCTCCAGCGCGCCGTCATTGGAAATCAGGATGGCGTCCGCCGCTGGCGCATAGTGTGTGGCGCGGCGCAACCGGTGCTCGATGGCCGCATCGTCTTCGCGTCCACGCCCGGTCAGTCGGGCACGCAGGGTTTCATCCGATGCGCTGACCCACACCAGCGTCAAGTCAGGGTAGATTTCCCTGGCCTGCCCAAGATACTCACGCGAGCCATTCACCACCACTGTCAGGCCTTGCGCCAGCCAGTCGTCGATTTCCGTGCCGACACCATAGCAGTGGCCATGGCTGCGCCAATGCAGCGCATAGACGCCGCGCGCAGACCGGGCCTCGAACTCGTCCCGGCTGAGCGCGTGGTGATTCTCGCCGCCGGCGTCCGAATCACGTGTGATGTGGCGCCGCGCAAATGCCACCGGAAGCCCGGCAAGACTGGCCCGCGCATGGTTGATCAGGCTGTCCTTGCCGGAACCCGAAGCGCCGACGACGTACACCAGGCGACCGCGCCCGGTGCCAAAAGAAAAACGCTGCGTCAGTCGAAAGACCGCCTCGGGCGCGGCCTGCTCGAACACGCACAGGGCGTCCACCATCAGCGGCTCAAGCTGAAGTTCGCGCAATCGCATCTCCAGCCAGGGTTCGAGTACGCGGCGCCGGTCGACTGGCAGCTTTCCAGTCAGCGTCATGTGGAAACGCCACTCCTCCATCACATAGGGATAGCCCCAGCGCGACAGCAGTTCATCCTGACGCGAACTCAGCCCCGCGGCGCGGCGGCGCGCCAGTTCGCCCTCTGCAGGCGTGGCGCGAAACATGTCCAGCTGCCCGACACAATCGGCAGCCAGCACTGCAAGCTCGGCCGGCTCGGGATCAGGCGCCAGTGCCAGGAAGTTGCCCAGCGTGCGTAATCTGGGAATGCCCAGCGGGAACGGCCGCTGCTGCCTGGCCAATGACTTCACCAGTTGATACAAGTCCTGCGGATCAGCGCCTTCGGGCAGCGCAAACGGCGGTTTCAGTGTGGCATGGAATCCGTAGCGGCTCGGCTCTGCCGTGACTTCACGCAGCGCTTCGGCCGGCATGCCCGGCACCTCGAACTGCGGCAACGATTCACCGGAAACGGCATCGCGCCCCAGCCAGCGGCTGCCGAACTGCCACCAGCGGCTGTTCGCGGCCGGTGCATAGTAGATGGCATAACGCGCAGTCACGACGGCATCCTCAGTGCAATGACAGGGGCCGCGCAGCATGGCCAAGCCTGCCGCCTGCCAATGTTGCAACCACCAGCGGCAGTCCAGGTCGGCTGTCATCGACCAGAACCAGATCGGCGCGCTGCCCCTCGGCAATGTCGCCGCGATCAAGCAGGCCGGCCGTGCGCGCCGGATTGCGCGACACCAGCGGCCAGGCCTCACCGAGCGTGCGTACGCCATCGGCTGCGAGGCGGAAAGGCGCGGCCAGCAGCGCCGGGTAGTAGTAATCGGATGCGAGCACCGTACAGACGTTTTCACCCACCATTTGCGCGGCACTGATGCCACCGGTGTGACTGCCACCGCGTACCACGTTGGGGGCACCCATGACGACCTGGTTGCCGAGCTCGCGTGCGACCAGTGCCGCCTCGACGCGCATCGGGAATTCGGAAATGTCGCAACCAAGCGCTTGGTAGCGCTCGCGATCGGCACGCGTCATATCATCGTGCGAAGCCATGGCAACACCGCAGCGCCTGGCCATGGCGGCAAGGCGCTCCACGGCAGCGGGCACCTCATGCGTGCGCTCCCAGGCCTGCATCAGGATTTCGCGAAACCCGGCAACACTCATGCCGCTGCGATCGGAAAACTTGGTGAGACGGTCGGGGTGCTCCGCACGCTTGAGCATGGAGGGAAGGTGATCATTGAAGGCCAAAAAATCAACGCAGCCCCCCTCCAGCCAGACCAGCACCTCCTCGACCGCTTCGAGGTTGTGGTTCTCGAAGCGCAGGTGGACGCGATTGTCGGCGGCAAAGCCATTCGGCACACGCAGGTGTTCAACCAGTTCGCGCGCCCTGTCCCGACTGCGCAAGCCGCCTTCCCACGAGCAGGTGATGCCGTGAAAGGCCGTGGTGATGCCATTGGCCATCAATTGCCGGTCGGTGTCATGCAATGCCATGGCGAGCGGAAAGGTGGCTTCGGGCCGCGGCGCAATCTGGCGTTCGAATGCATCACCATGAATGTCCACCATGCCCGGAAGAACCAGCAGGCCCGCGGCGTTGATAACCACGCCGCCTGACACGTCACCGATCACTTCAATCCTGTCGCCGTCAATTCCGATGTCGGCAACGGCGATGGTGCCATCAGGCAGCAGCGCCCTGCCACCGGTGATGCCCCGGATGTTTTCCATGAATGCTTATTCCTAATTCAAATACGCATCCTAGCGCCAGCGTGTTACCGCAACGTTGCATTCGTGGCGAAGAACTTTTTATTGTCACAAGTCTGCCATGTAAGAAAACTTTCATGTTGGTGTGCTTTACTCGGGCTCTTGAAAATCGCTTCATCCAAGGCACCTCACCCCATGAGTAACAGTATTGAACCCGCCAACGAACATTTCACCCGGGAAGCGCGGCGGCACTGGATGGCAGTTCTGGCCCGCGCCAGCACCGAGCAACTGGAACGCGCCTGGCGTACCGTCGCAACGCCGCCGGAGCATCAGTGGCTGCGGCGTCCCGAGACCGGCCTTGCCATGTTGAGGGGGCGTGCCGGCGGGACCGGCGCCCAGTTCAACCTCGGCGAGGCCAGCATTACCCGCTGCGCACTGCGCGTCACCGACACTGCCGATTCCAGCGGCCATGCCGGCTTTGCCTATGTGCTGGGACGCGACCATCGCCATGCCGAGCTGGCGGCGCTGTTCGATGCACTGCTGCAGGATGCACAACGCGGCCCGGCCCTTCAACAGACCATCATCAAGTCGCTCGCCGACACGCAGGCACGGCAGCGCGATGACGCCAGCCGCAAGGCCGCCGCCACCCGCGTCGATTTCTACACCATGGTGCACGGAGCAAGCGCATGAGGCTCGCGTTGAACACGGCAGATGCCTTGCTGCCCGGTTTTGCTGATCCGGTTTTCGACAGTCAGCGCGTATTCCGCGCCGCCATGGAAGCGCTGGCCAGACCGGGCACGGAGCATGAGACGGGAATGTCCTCTTCCGCATCCGGACCTGCTTCCGTGCCCCCGCCCCTGATGCCGGCCACCGCGGCCCTGTGCCTGACACTCGCTGACTTCGAGACACCGGTATGGATACAGCCCGGCATTGAAATGTCGCAGCATGAGGCGCTGGTTGCCTGGCTTCGGTTTCACTGCGGCTGCCCCATCGTGCAGGATGCCACCGCCGCCCACTTCGCGATCATGCATGACCTGCCTGCGCTGCTGCCGCTGGACACGTTCAATCCCGGCACTGCGGAGTACCCGGACCGCTCGGCAACCCTGCTGATCCAGGTCCCGCATTTTGCTTCGGGTGCCGGTGTGGCGCTGCGCGGCCCAGGCATACGCGACAGTGCGCGCATGGACATCTCCGGGCTGCCGGCGGGCTTCTGGAGCGAATGGCACGCCAACCATGCGTTGTTCCCCTGCGGCGTTGACCTCATTTTCTGCAGCGGAGATCGCATCACCGGACTGCCACGCACGACAAAGGTGGAGGAAGCCCCATGTACGTAGCTATGAAGGATAGGGAACAAGGGAGCATGCCCCCTTGTATATCCCCCACGCTGGTTCGAAGTGAATTCCAGGAGCCATCAACATGTATGTAGCCGTAAAGGGCGGCGAGCAGGCCATCTCCAACTCCTGGTCCTTGCTGGCGGAAACGCGGCGCGGCAACCCGTCCGTGCCCGAGCTGTCGCTGGCGCAAATCGCGCAGCAGATGCCGCTGGCTGTGGCGCGCGTCATGGGAGAGGGCTCGCTTTACGACCCCGAACTCGCAGCGCTGGCCATCAAGCAGGCCAGCGGCGATCTGGTTGAAGCCATATTCCTGCTGCGCGCCTATCGCACCACGCTGCCGCGCCTCGCCGCTTCGCTGCCGTTGGACACCGCGCGCATGGCATTGCAGCGGCGCATATCGGCCACCTTCAAGGACCTGCCCGGCGGCCAGATACTCGGCCCCACCTATGACTACACCCAGCGCCTGCTGGATTTCACGCTGGCCGCCTCGGGCGAAGCGCCGCAGGCCTCGTCTGCGGAACAGCCGGTGTCTGCGGACATGCCGCGCGTCACGGACCTGCTGGGCGCCGAGGGACTGATCGAGGCGGAAACACCCCTGCCTGACGATCCGGAACCCTCCGACCTGACCCGCGAACCGCTGTCCTTCCCCGCCGATCGCGCCACACGCCTGCAGAACTTGGCGCGCGGTGATGAGGGCTTCCTGCTGTCGCTGGGCTATTCCACGCAGCGCGGCTATTCATACAGCCATCCGTTCGCCGGCGAAATCCGCATGGGCGAGGTTTGCGTTGAAATCGTGCCCGAGGAACTGGGCTTTGCCATCGACATCGGCGACATCACCATCACCGAATGCCAGATGGTGAACCAGTTCGCCGGGGCGGCCGGCAAGCCGCCGCAGTTCACTCGCGGCTATGGCCTCACCTTCGGCGCCAGCGAACGCAAGGCCATGGCCATGGCGCTGGTGGATCGCGCGCTGCGCGCCACCGAACTGGGCGAGGCCACCGATTCGCCGGCCCGCGATGCCGAGTTCGTGCTCTACCACAGCGACAACGTCGAGGCATCCGGGTTTGTTCAGCACCTGAAGCTGCCGCATTACGTGGACTTCCAGTCCGAACTGGAACTGATCCGCAAGCTGCGCGCGGAGAAAATGGAGAAATCGGCATGAGCCAAACGAATGCAATGCCGGACAAACCCGTGCAATCCGGCTATAACTTCGCCTACCTCGACGAACAGACCAAACGCATGATCCGCCGCGCCATCCTTAAGGCGGTAGCAATACCGGGCTACCAGGTTCCGTTCGGTTCGCGCGAAATGCCGCTGCCCTATGGTTGGGGCACCGGCGGCATACAGGTCACGGCAGCAGTCATCGGACCGAATGACGTGCTTAAGGTCATCGACCAGGGTTCGGATGACACGACGAACGCGGTCAACATCCGGCGTTTTTTCCGCACCACCACCGGCGTTGCCACCACCGAACGCACCACCGAGGCCACGCTGATCCAGACGCGGCACCGCATTCCCGAAACGCCACTCCGGGAGGGACAGACCATCGTCTACCAGGTGCCCATCCCCGAACCATTGCGCTGGCTGGAGCCGAGCGAAACCCAGACGCGCAAGATGCACGCGCTTGAAGAATACGGGCTGATGCACGTCAAGCTCTATGAAGACATTGCCCGCTACGGGCGCATCGCCACCAGCTACGACAATCCGGTGCTCGTCAACGGCCGCTACCTGATGCGCCCCTCGCCCATCCCGAAGTTCGACAACCCGAAGATGGACAATAATCCCGCGCTGCAGTTGTTCGGTGCCGGCCGCGAAAAGCGCATCTATGCGGTGCCTCCCTACACGCCGGTAAAGAGCCTGGACTTTGAGGACCATCCCTTCGAAGTACAGCAGTGGAGCGAGCATTGCGCATTTTGCGGCTCCGGCGAGAGCTTTCTCGACGAGATCCTCACCGATGATCGCGGCGGACGCATGTTCGTGTGTTCCGATACTGATTACTGCGCGCAGCGCCAGGCTGCCGGCCATACCGCCGATGAATCTACGGCCCGGGAACCGGCCGCGGCCTGAAGGCGAACCGGCGATCATGAACACAACGATGAACGACGGCCTGCTCATTCGCACCGCCACCGATGCCGACCTTGCCGGCATCCTGACCCTCTATGCCCAGCCGGACCTGGATGACGGTGCTGTGTTGTCGGTTGGCGATGCCGAGCGCATTTTCGCCCGCTTTACGCGCTACCCCGATTACACGCTCTACGTTGCGCTGTCCGATGACCGTATCGTCGGCAGCTTCGCACTGCTCATCATGGACAATCTTGGCCATCTCGGCTCGCCATCGGCGATTGCTGAGGACGTGGTGGTCGCGCCCGACTGCCAGGGCATGGGCATCGGCCGCTGCATGATGGCCTTTGCCCGCGAGCGATGTGCTGAAAATGGCTGCTACAAGCTGGCACTGTCGAGCAACCTGAAGCGCGAACGCGCCCACGAATTCTACGAATCGATTGGATTTGAAAAGCATGGTTACAGCTTCCGCGTCACAACCTGAACACGACGGCCCGCTGCTGCGGGTTCGCGATGTCGGCAAGTCCTACGGCGGCCGCATCGCCTGCACCGGGGTCAGCTTCGAGTTGCATGCCGGTGACGTGCTCGCCATTGCCGGCGAATCCGGCTCGGGCAAGACCACATTGCTCAACTGCATCTCCGGACGCAGCCGCCCGGACGAGGGCAGCATTGAATTCAACACGCGCATGGATGGCCTGCAGGACATCTATCGGATGTCCGAATCCAGACTGCGCCTGCTGGCGCGCACCGACTGGGGCTATGTGCACCAGAATCCGCGCGACGGACTGCGCGTCAACGTCAGCGCCGGCGCCAATGTCGGTGAACGCCTGATGTCGATCGGTGAACGCCACTACGGCCAGATACGCGGCACCACAAACGACTGGATGAACCGTGTGGAGCTTGACTCCTCGCGCATCGACGACATGCCCTCGACCTTCTCCGGCGGCATGCAGCAGCGCCTGCAGATTGCACGCAACCTAGTGACGCATCCACGACTGGTGTTCATGGACGAGCCGACTGCCAGCCTCGATGTATCGGTACAGGCACGCCTGCTCGATCTGCTGCGCGGACTCACGCGCGAGCTGTCGCTGGCGGCGATCATCGTCACCCACGACCTGGCGGTGGCGCGCCTGCTCGCCCACCAGCTGATGATCATGAAGGAAGGCCGCGTGGTCGAGTCCGGTCTCACTGACCAGGTTCTGGACGACCCCCAACACCCATACACGCAGTTGCTGGTTTCCTCGGTGCTCGCAGCATGAACGGCGGCGCTTCAAATGACACAGCGACTGCAATGATACGCATCAGCGGCCTGACCAAGACCTTCACGCTGCACAACCAGGGCGGCGCAGTCCTGCCGGTGCTGCAAGGCATCGAACTCGAAGTCGCTGCCGGGGAATGCGTGGTGTTGCACGGCCCCTCTGGCGCCGGCAAGAGCACACTGCTGCGATCCATCTATGCCAACTATCGCATCCAGCAGGGCAGCGTCGAAGTCCGGCATGCCGGACGCTGGATCGACACCGCGACGGCCGGCGCGCGCGAACTGCTGGACATCCGGCGCGACACCATGGGTTATGTGAGCCAGTTCCTGCGCGTCATCCCGCGCATTGCGACCCTGGACATCGTCGCAGAGCCGCTGCTCGCCTCCGGCATGCCGCATGATGATGCCAAAGACCATGCCCGCACCCTGCTGTCACGGCTCAACATTCCCGCCAAGCTCTGGTCCCTGCCGCCGGCCACATTCTCCGGCGGCGAACAGCAGCGCGTCAATATTGCGCGCGGCTTTATTCGTCCCTTCCCCATACTGCTGCTGGACGAACCGACCGCGGCACTCGATGCCGGCAAGCGGGCCGTGGTCGCAGATCTGATGGAGGAAGCGCGCACCGCTGGCGCCGCCATCGTCGGCATATTCCACGACGACGAAGTGCGCGGCCGCGTCGCAACCCGGCTGTACGAAATGCATGCACTGAAGGCAGCAGCATGATTGTCCGCAACGCCCGCATCGTCACCTGCAACGAAATCATTCCAGGCTCGGTCCGCATCGCTGAGGGTCGCATCGAGGCCATCAGCACCGGCCCCTGTGCCGTCAATGGCAGCGAAGACTGGGATGGCGACTGGCTGATTCCCGGACTGGTGGAACTGCACACGGACAATCTGGAAAAACACCTCGCGCCGCGCCCCGGCGTGCGCTGGCCTGCACTGCCGGCTGTGCTCGCCCACGACGCACAACTGGCCGCAGCCGGCATCACCACGGTGTTCGATGCCCTGGCCATCGGTGACGTCAAACCCGGCGGCACCCGCACCGAACATCTGCACACCATGTGGGCTGCAATCGTGATGGCCCGCGAAAGCGGCGCACTGCGTGCTGACCATCTGCTCCATCTGCGCTGCGAGCTGTCAACCCAGGGCATACCGGCTATGTTCGAAACCCTGGCCTCGGATCCGGCGCTTGCACTGGTGTCCCTGATGGACCACACGCCGGGCCAGCGCCAGTTCACCGATATTTCTAAATACCGTGAGTACTACCAGGGCAAGTACGCCCTCACGAACGAGGCAATGGACGAATTCACGGCATTCCAGATCGACAACCATCACAAGTACAGTACGGCAAACCGGACCGCCATCGTCAAGCACTGCCGTGCCGCCGGCATCGCGCTTGCCAGCCATGACGATGCAACGCCCGCGCATGTCGCCGAGGCTGTCGCCGACGGCGTCGTCATCGCGGAGTTCCCCACCACACTCGAAGCTGCCCGGGCCGCGAAGGCGCAAGGCCTCGGCATCCTCATG
>CAMCYY010000044.1 GCA_945885335.1 Bordetella parapertussis | reverse complement strand
GGTCTTCAGGTTTGCGCGGTACTTGTCCACCAGATTGACGGGGTCGTTCGCCTGCCACCTGGCCCAGCGCTTTGCGATCAGCTCGCCGGTTTCCAGGTTGAAGGGCACGCGAAAGCCGTTTGGGGCGCGCGGGTCCGGGTCGTAGGTGGCGGCCATGCAGAGGTTCATGATGCAGTGACCTTCGCTGCCGGCCAGTTTTTCCTTTTTCCAGGCCTGGGCCAGGAAGCGCTTGATGCGTCCGTCGTCCAGTCCCTCGGCCAGGCCTTTGCGTGTCGATTCGGCGAGTGCATCGTAAGGGCCGGACTTGCGCCGTACTGCGCGGTGGCGCGCCAGTTCGTTCAGCGTGTTCGGCCAGTCGTGCCAGTACACGAAATCGAAATACGAATCGCCGGAGTGGTCGGCGATCGCGCCCCAGTACTGCGGATATTTCATGGCGTGGATGATGGAACCATAGCCGCCTGATGATTTGCCGAAGCAGCCACGATGCTCGCGGCCGGCCAGCGTGCGGAACTCGCGATCCACGAAGGGGATGATTTCGCGCGTCAGATAGTCCGCGTAATGGCCGATAGCCGAAGAGTTGATGTACTGGTTGCCGCCCAGTGCCGTAAAGCAGTCCGGGAACACGATAATGGCCGGGCCCATTTTCTTTTCATGGATGAGGCGCGCCGCGCGCTCGGGCACATTGTCGCCAAAGGGCTTCCATGCCGTGTGCGACAGCCCGGTGCCGGTGAAGCCGACCAGGTCATAGAGCACCGGAAAGCGTTGCTTCGGGTTTGTCTCGTACTGCGGCGGCAGCCACACCGCGAGCTTTCGCACATGCGGATCGCCGAGCGGGTTGCCCTTGAGGATTTTCGATGTGTGTTCCAGCACGGCGAGCGTGCCGGCAGGAGCTTTGGAGCGTTTGATGGCCATGGTTTTCCGGGAATGAGGCGCGGTTCGAGTGTGTGCATTGTGACATGGGACACAGGGGTGGCCTGTGGCCTCGCCTCTGCCTATGTGCGCTGTCGAACAGAATCAGCTGACCGAGGCGCGCAACATTCCCGAACGCCACACTCACGGCCCGGGAATCGTCCCGGCCGCGGGTGCCTCAGCGGGCCAAGCCCCGCTGACAGGGGGCACACACCAAAGGATGACCATGAACAAACTCAACCTGCACGCCACACACGCCGTGGCTCTTGCGATCAGCCTCGCGTTCAGCGCGGGTGCGATGGCGCAAGGCATGTCCAAGACCGAACTGAAGACGGCCGAGGACGCCATAACGACGGGTTTCAAGTCGGCCTCTGCCACCTGTGCAACGCTCAAGGCCAATGCCAAGGACATCTGCATGGCTGAAGCCAAGGGCAAGGAGAAGGTTTCCAGGGCCGAGCTCAATGCGCAGCAGTCCGTGGCGGTCGCAAAATCAGACAGCACCTACGCCATTGCCAAGGAAAAATGCGATGACAAATCCGGTGACGACAAGAAAGCCTGCATGAGCGATGCCAAGGCAGCGCACACCGGCGTCATGGCCGCCGCTGTCACGACCAAGACCATTGCCCCTGCGGGCATGAAGACCACCTCAGCCGCGAACCCGGCTAACGAGGTCGCCGCCGCACCGGCAAAGAAGGAGACCACCGGTGAATATGTCGATGACGCCATGATCACCACCAAGGTGAAAGCCGCCGTGCTGGAAGCCCCTTCGCTCAAGTCGCGTGAAATCAACGTCGAGACCTACAAGGGTACCGTTCAGCTGACCGGCTTTGTCAATTCCCGCGCTGATATCGACAAGGCTGTCGAAGTAGCCAAAGGCATCAAGGGCGTGAAGTCAGTCAAGAATGACATGGTGCTCAGGCCCGCCACGAAGTAATTCATCGCAGCTACGGGCGTCCGGTGGACGCCCGAGAGGAGAAACTAAATGACATTGGGAGCCATACTGGTTGTGATCCTGGTTCTGATCATGGCTGGTGCCATTCCGACCTGGCCCTACAGCAGCAAGTGGGGTTATGGCCCCAGCGGCGGCATTGGTCTGGCGCTGCTGATTGTCCTGGTACTGCTTCTGATGGGGAAAATCTAGGAATGGAAATCGATTGGGCCATGCCCGTGCCCGTTGTTCTGCCCGGGGTTGCCATTTGATTCAAGTTTCAACGCTGTGTTTCTGGATTTATTCAACACCATACCCAACGATCGAAAGCGGATTAGAAAATAGCCGGCACGTAATGCCAGAGTCAGACTGTGGAGCTCAAACGAATGGTCCATCCACCCGCCGTGGCACGCGGCTCCGTGCGCTGTCTTACCAATGTGCCGGGCATGGCGCCACAGTGAACCGCCAGACCGTCGCCTTCACCTGCGTGCCGGCATCAATGGCATAGGCCATGGATTGCGGGCCCGGACTGCGCTACTTCGAACGCGACAACACGATCGGCTGTCGCGCTAGCGGCAAGGCGCGTTGAGCATGGAAAAAATCCGGCATTGCTTCGTCGGGTTTCCTGCAGACGGCAGACGCAAATACTTGATAGCCCGAACCCCTGTTTGAGGAGTCCATCATGTCGTATGCGCCGTTGACGAAATTCTTCAGAAAACACGCGAGGCCTGATCCGTTCCGGCTGCTCGCAATCGGGCTGTGCGCCGGCGCCCTGTTCGGCATGACCGGGGTTGGCGCCGCAGATCGGGCAACCATCGCGGCTGCCGAGAAAGAATACAAAGAGGCACGCACCGCCTGCCTGGCTGGCCAGTCGCATCAGGATCGCCCCACCTGTCTTCAGGAGGCCGGCGCCGCGCTGCAGGAAGCACGACGCGGCGTCCTTGCCACTGCCGGATCGGCCGACTACGAAAAAAACCGTCTGCTCCGTTGCGAACACCAACCGCAGGCGGACCGCGATCTGTGCGAACGACGGATGAATGGCGAGGGTACGGTCAGTGGCAGCGTCAAGGGCGGCGGTATTTACCGTGAACTTGTGGTTACAGTGCCCGCGCCCGATTGATTCGCTGAAACTGCCTTGTGCCACCGGCGCTGGCGGCACCGTGGGCACAACTCAGGAGCCGGGGGTGCCTGCCATGCCCTGGCGCAGCACGCCGCCGGGCAAGGCGGATCCGGCCTTGCGAATGGGGCCTGGATAATCTGCAGCGCTGCGGTTGGCGGCGGCTTCCAGGGCCCTGTCCTCGCAGATGCCCTGACCGGCTATCAGGAACGCGCATCCCGGTGAGGCGGCCTTGCGCTTCAGGTAGTCGTACATTGAGATCTTCAGGCGCCGGGCTGATGCGGCATCGGCCAGGTCCTCGGACAGTGGGCTGATGCCCTCCAGATAAAACCGTTTCAATTCCGCCGCCGAAAGTATCTGCATTGACTCCGGCGGCACCAGCATCATTGACTCATACAGCGAGGGCGGGAAATCCATCTCCTCGATGTAGTCGCGCACGGTTTTCTGCAGGTGGCGGAAGCGTGCCGGCCGGTCGGGCGAATCCTGCGTCGAAGGAAAATACGGGCGATGAATGCCAAGCCGGCCCACGACGGCGCGGCGCTCCCCGCCCATGAAGGCGAACACGCAGGCACTCAGGCACTGGTCCTTGCGGCCGACCAGCGTGAAGATGCCCAGGTTGCGCAGTAACCGGCCCAGATCCATGCCGACATCGATATCGCCGCCATTGCTGGCGAGCCAAACGGCATTGCCCGCCAGCTTCTGCCTGCCGGTCCGCAGCAGGCGTTCCATCACTGCCGCGCTGTCCAGATCTGCGCGCGTGATCTCACCGGAAAGAAACACATGCACTTCTTCAGGCGGCAGCGCTCCGCCGCCTGCAGCGGTGCGTGAATAGGCCGTGTCCGCGGGATTGGCGTACTTGCGGATGGGAGACCAGTGCTCCACGCCATTGACCTGCTCCACGCCGCGGAACAGCAGTTCTGCGCGTGCCTGGAAGCACTGCAGGGTGAGGGCGAGCAGCAGCACGAACACGGCAGCAAGCCTTTGCCGGCGCGGCGCGTCGTAGTCGAGTGGCCTTCGGAAATGTTGTGTGCGGATCATGGCGCGCAGCCTCAGTCCAAGGACTCTCCCCGCCGGAGGCCGGGAGAACTTCGATGTCCAATGCCATGCTGCGCGCAATCGATTTTCACCGCAACCCGGGGTCTGATTCTGTGCGCTGACACACTTAGGCGGGGCAAACCGGGAAATTCGTGCGCACCCTCCGATGGGGAATTGCCCGGCATATGTGTGGAAGCACTTTTTTCTCCAGCCTTTGGGGCAACTCTGTCGTATCAGGCGGCTTGTCTTGCAGAAAGTGCCGGTCAACCTCGCCGGAGTGGTGCAGCGCCAGAAGTACATCCTGTATTCCAGCGGTACGCGCTTTAACAGCAACTTGGCGGCCGACCTCGCGAGCACGCCCAAGGCCATCTGCGATCTGCCTGACAAGCTGCCCGGGCGGTGTGAATCAGGTGCGCAGGATGAAGATGGCCAGGGCAAACAGGCTGGCGAGGCTGATGCCCGCATGCAGGTGGGCCAGATGTTTGAAGGCGGCCAGCGTCTGCATTGGGTTGTCCTGTCGGGCCATGCTGGCCAGTTTGCGTGTCTCGGGGGTAATCACCAGCAGGTGCATCAGCGCACAGATGGCGAGGACAATGCCGCCGATGCCCCACCAGATCGAACCGCCGGCCCATCCATGCACGAGTCCGGCAAGGGAGGCCAGTGCAGCAAATCCGCCCTGCACGATCGCCGGACGCGGATGTGCGATCAGACGGTAGGTGCTGGACAGTTCGGTGCCGCCTTCGGCAATGGCCGGATCCTCGACCAGGCTGATATAGGCCGAGCCGCCGGCAAACAGCGCGCAGCAGAACAAGGCAATGTTCTGCGAGATGGACTGCAACAACAACATGGTCGAATTCATGGTGATCCGTTCTTCCGGTTAAGGCCGGTGCTTTGGATTGAGCGCCATCATTGTGACGATGTGTCGCGCAGCGTCATTGCGCAAGATCAGGATTCTGCTCTGGCTTTAGCTGTGTTTTTCGTTGTGGCCGGGGCTTTTGCCATGGCCATTACCGGCAGCGCTGTCTTGTCCACCACGCGGCGCAGCACGAAGCTCGAATGCACGCCGGTCACGCCCTCGATGCGCGTGATCTTGTCGAGCAGCAGTTCCTGATAGGCATCCATGTCGCGCACGACCACCTTCAACTGGTAGTCGGCGTCCTGACCGGTGATGAGCAGGCATTCCAGCACTTCGGGCAGCGCACCGACCTTCGCTTCGAAGTTCGCGAAGCGCTCCGGGGTGTGGCGATCCATGGAGATGTAGATGAGCGCCATCAGCGTGAGGCCCAGCGCGCGCGCCGACACCAGCGCGCGGTAGCCGGTCAGCACGCCGGCCTCCTCCAGCGCCTTCACCCGCCTGAGGCAGGGCGAGGGCGACAGGCCGATGCGATCGGCCAGGTCCTGGTTGCTGAGGCGGCCGTCCTCCTGCAGTGCCTGAAGGATCCTGCGGTCATACTCGTCAATTTGCATATAATTGCGATAAATTGTTGCTATGGCAATTATTATAGGTAAATACTCTTAAAAGTAGCAATATTATTGCTCAAATAATTTAAAAATAAGCATGATTCGCAATCGTCTGCCGGGGTATCTGGCCTACACTTTGGCTTCCCGTTACCCACAGGTTGTTTCAGGCCCGGCCCGGGTCATCGCGCTGTCCCACAAGGAAAGACGCGGTCGATCCGGTGCCGACGCACCCCACCCGGGTGTCGAGCGCAGTTGATTCACCTTGAACCCGAAAATTTAAAGCACCAGGAGCCGCACATGAACACCGCCTTCGACCACCGCAAGTACCGCCCGACCGTAGCGCCGGCATTGGCCAACCGCCAATGGCCGAGCCGCTCCATCACGAAGGCCCCGATCTGGGCCAGCGTTGACCTGCGCGATGGCAACCAGGCGCTGCTCGAGCCCATGAACCCGCAGCAGAAAAAACGCATGTGGGCGCTGCTGGTCAAACTGGGCTTCAAGGAAATCGAAGTGGGCTTCCCCTCGGCCAGCCAGACTGACTATGACTTCGTGCGCTGGGCCATCGAGGAGAAGCAGATTCCCGATGACGTCACGATCCAGGTGCTGGTGCAGGCGCGCCAGGACTTGATCAAGCGCACCTATGAAGCGGTGAAGGGCGCCAAGCGCGTCATCGTGCATGTGTACAACTCCACCTCGCCGGTGCAGCGCGATCGCGTGTTCGGCATGGACCGCGCCGGCATCACGGCCATTGCCCGCCAGGGCGCGCAGTGGGTGAAGGACGAGGCCGCGAAGTATCCCGGCACTGAATGGCAGTTTGAATACTCCCCGGAGAGCTTCACCAGCACCGAGACCGAGTACGCCGTGGAAATCTGCGAAGCAGTGATGGACGTATGGCAGCCCACGCCGCAGCGCCCGTGCATCCTCAATCTGCCGACCACGGTTGAAGTGGCTACGCCGAACGTGTTCGCCGACCAGGTGGAGTACTTCCATACCCACATCAGCCGCCGCGACGCGGTGGTGTTATCCGTGCACACCCACAACGACCGCGGCACGGCGGTGGCCGCAGGCGAACTCGCGCTGCTGGCTGGCGCCGATCGGGTCGAAGGCACATTGCTTGGCAATGGCGAGCGCACCGGCAACATGGATATCACAACCATGGCCATGAATCTCTACAGCCAGGGCGTGGATCCGAAGCTCGACTTGTCCAACCCGGACGAAATCATCCAGGTGGCGGCCGATTGCACCGACCTTCCACTGCATCCGCGCCATCCGTGGTTTGGCGAGTTGGTGTACACCGCCTTCTCCGGCAGCCACCAGGACGCCATCCGCAAATGCCTGCAGCAGCAGAAGGCCGATGAGCCCTGGTCGGTGGCCTACCTGCCCATCGACCCGAAGGACCTCGGCCGCGACTACCAGGCCATCATTCGCGTCAACAGCCAGTCGGGCAAGGGCGGCGTCGCCTTCGTGCTGGAGCGCGACTTTGGTCTCGTGATGCCGCGCTGGCTGCAGATCGAACTGGCGCAGGTGGTGCAGAAGGCCAGCGAGCAACAGGGTGGCGAAATGAGCCCGGCCATCATTCATGCGCTGTTCAAGGAATGCTTCATCGCTGACCGAGAGCCGGTGTCGCTCACCGGCTACCAGCTCGACCGCAGCGCGGGCCATGACGCCATCAACGCCCATATCATCGACCGCGGCGCCAAGGTGACCATGCACGGCGAAGGCGAGGGCGCGCTGTCGGCCTTCGTTGATGGCCTGATGAAACACGGCAAGAGCAAGATCGCCGTCGTCGATTACAGCGAGCACGCCATTGGCACCGGCACCAACGCCGAAGCCGTGGCCTATGTGCAGTTGAACATCGACGGCCAGCGCGTCTCCGGCGTCGCCCTCGACCACGACACCGTCAGCGCCTCGATGAAAGCGGTGTTGTCGGCGTGGAATCGCACCCAGGCCGAAGCCGCCAAGCGTCAGAAAGTCGCCTAGGCAGCAACAAAACCCTCTCCCCTGCATAGCGGGGGAGGGTGAGACGGGGAACTCGGGCAGCATGCTGCCCGCCTGTCGAACGGCATTCCGGTGCAACGGAATGCGCGCCCTGCAAGGGGAGGGTGGGGGGCAAGATCAACCACCGGTCGTTAACCATTCGCCAAAAAAAGAAAAAATGACCTGGCTCTGGATCCCCATCTCCCTCCTCGCCGCGGTATTACAAACCGCGCGCAACGCCGCCCAGCGCGGCCTGATCAAGTCCGCCGGCACACTGGGCGCAACGCTGGTGCGCTTCCTCTACGGCCTGCCCTTTGCCGCCGCCTGGCTGGCGGCGCTGCATTACAACCAGCCGCCGGCCATCAGCGAGGCACACCCGGCAGTGACGCTTCCCTTCCTGTTGTGGGTGGGGATGGGCGGTGTGGCGCAACTCTTTGCGACAGCTTTTCTTTTGCTCGCCATGCAGACGCGCTCGTTTGCCGTGGCGACTGCCTACTCCAAGACCGAAGTGCTGCAGGTGGCGCTGTTCAGTGTCGTGCTGCTCTCCGAGGCCGTGAGCCCAGCCTCGATGGTGGCGATTTCGATTTCGGTCATCGGCGTGATGTTGCTGTCGGTGAAACCCGCAGCGCAGATGGAGACAGGTACAAAGTGGTGGTCCGACTGGCTCTCGCCGGCGGCTTTCTACGGCATTGCCGCTGGCGGTCTGTTCGGGTTGTCGGCCGTGGGCTATCGCGGCGCCGCGCTGCTGCACCCGGAATGGACGCCGTTTTACTCCGGTGCCTTCAACCTGGTATGGGCGCAGTCCATCCAGACCGTGCTGCTTGGCGGCTGGCTGCTGCTGAACAACCGCCAGGCCCTGGTGACTGTCGTGCGCGAGTGGAAACTGTCACTCGCCGCGGGCTTCCTCGGCGCCACCGCCTCCGCCGGCTGGTTCACCGCCTTCGCCATGCGCAACGCCGCCGAAGTGCGCGCGCTGAGTCTGGTGGAAGTGCTGTTCGGCTTTTTCATCTCGCACCGCCTGTACAAGGAAAAGACCGAAGGGCGGGAGATTGCGGGGATGGTGTTGTTGTTGGTGGGGTTGCTGGTTTTGGTGCTGGCGGCTTGAACGATAAAATGCGCAATTAATTATTATCAAATTCAATTATCGACCATTCATTGAAAAGCAGTTAAAAGATAATTGTTATCTGCCGGTAATTCCGCCAGGATCACCTGGCCGACGCGCCTGACGAAGGCAGACTTTCAACGACGGCCCGCAGGCGCGTTGCTGCGGTGACAAGCTCTTTTAGCAACTGCTCGTCACGATCGAGATGGCCCTCGTATTCCGCCAGATTGCGGCGCTCGTGTGCTTTGGCCAGCACGCGCCAGACTTCAGGCGGCAGGCCGGTGGTATGTGGCAGTGTCTGGAACACCAGATAGCGGTTATCGGAACGATAGCCCAGGCGGCGCAGCGCATACAGCGCGAGGGCATGGGCGGCGTTGTAAGCCAGATCGAAACGGCTGTCGAATTTGAGCTTGCCGTGGATGGCGTCATCCAGTCGCGCTTGTGCCGACGCAAGCAGGCCCTGTTGTTCGCGCGCCGATGTCGGCTCGCGCTGGAGCTTGTTGATCTTTGCCAGGTTTTCCAGCTCAGGCGAGATCATCGTCCGATCCGAGCACGAACAGATGTGGCTGTGCGGCAATGCGCGCGGCGAAGCTGTCTGGTTCCCCGCGCTTGCGCCGCCATTCTGCGCGGCTCATCAGGTTGGGATTGACCGGCCGCGCCAGTGCCGCCTCGGCTTCCTGCAGGGCGGCGAACAGGGCGCCATATTCCAGCGCGCTTTTCCCATCCTTGCTGATGACCATCAGATCGATGTCACTGTCGGCGCGGTCCGAGCCCTTTGCGATGGAGCCATAGACAAAGGCGGCAGCGATTTTTCTGGCGAGCGGGGTCAGTGCCGCCTGCAGCGGTGCAGCAAGTCCGACTGTCTTGCGCACGAGACCTGTGAGTTCAGTGAACACCGGTGAAGCGGCATTGGCCTGGTAATGCTTCTGGTTTCCCACGCGCTCGGTGGTCACCAGACCTGTGGTTGCCAGTCGTGTCAGCAACCGGTGCGCCGAGCCCGTGCCTGAGCCCGCGAGGCGGATCAACTCCGCACTCTGGAATCGGCGTTCGGGCTGCCCGAACAGCAGGCCCAGCACGCGCTGCTGCACTGGCGTGAACAGCACGTCGGCAAGGCCGGTGGGCGCCGTAAGCGCGGGTGGGGCCGGTTCGCGGGCAGTCACTGCAGAGTTTTTCGTTCCCATAATGGGAATGATCATACCCGAAGTGGGAACGTTTTGCTCCCGATCGCTAAGAGACGGATTCCGCTGCCGGCTTGTCCATAGCCTTGGCAAAAGTCTTCCATTGCCGATGCGTGATCAAAGTCATTTCCGCGGCAGCACCCAGCATGTCCTGCACAAAGCCGCCGCGCTGCGCGAATGCGATGAGTTCGTCGGCTTGATAATTAAATACCCCAATGGGGTACAATTTCCGTATGTACCTGACCGTTGCCCAGACGCTGGTATTCCAGAAGACTGCAGCCGATATCTGGACTGACGAGGAGCTTGATCGCTTCGTCAACTGGATTGCGCTCAATCCGCTTTCCGGAGACCTGATTCCGGGCAGTGGTGGACTGCGCAAGGTGCGCTGGGCTGCGAGCGGCCGTGGCAAACGCGGCGGCGCCCGGGTGATCTACTACAACCTGCTGCAGGACGGCACGATCTGGCTGCTGATGGCCTATACCAAAGCCAAGTTCGACAACCTGCCGTTGGACATCCTCAAGGAGCTGAAGAATGCAATCACGAAAAAAAGCGGTTGACCCCGAAGTGCTGGCTTTCCAGCGCGATCTCGTGCGCAGCGTGAAGGAAATGAAAGCAGGCAGGGCTGCGCAGAAGACCCGGGTGAAAGTACCGCCAGTCGTTAGCGCGCGCCAGTCCAGCGGCCTGAGTCAGGCGCAGTTCGCCGAGGTGCTCGGCATTTCGATACGCACCTTGCAGAAATGGGAGCAGGGTGAGCGTGAGCCGTCGGGGGCGGCGAAGAGTTTGATTCGGATTGCGCAGCGGTACCCGAAGGTATTGGCGGATGCAATGAAGTAGTTTTATGGAGGAAACTAGACCCATATCTAAGGAAACGCTGATCAAGTCCGGAATTTCGTAAACCTGCGCTGCGTTTCTCTCTGAAGTGGGGCATATACAAGGGGGCATGCCCCTTGTTCAGTTATTCTCTAAAAAGGATTGTTACCAGGGTGCCCCGTCTGAACTGGCGCTGGCGCGCTCTACGAATGAGGGTGTCTGAGGGTCTTTGAATGAACCTGCTTTGCCTAGGACTCAAAATCCTCATAGCTCTCCTGCAGAAACCTCGGCGTACAGATCGCCAGAAATACCAACTCCTCCTCCCCAACATTCGCGATCCGCTGCCGGCACATCGCCGGTATTAGCACTACATCCCCGGCTTTGACTTCACGCGGCGCGAGGTCGCCGATCTCGACCAGCCCGCGTCCTTCCAGAATCACGTAGCGCTCGGCGGTGTCCTTCAACCGATGCCAGCGCGTAGTCACCCCCGGTGCGACGCTGGCGCGGGCGATGGAGCAGTCCGGGGCGTCGGGGGTGTTGGAGAGTTCGAGGATGTCGCAGCGCTCTTCGGTGGCGAAGGTCTGCGCGGGGTCGGGGGAAATGATGGCGGGTTTCATGGTTTCAGGGTGGAAGCAATGTCTGAAGGGGAGCTGCTTGGCTAACTATGTACCATGAAATTCCAAAAGTTCATTTTCGAATTTCATGGTCTGCATAACACGATGCGGCCCGGATTTCGTTGTCTCTCGAAGCCCGACGCCTATTCCGACGCTGGTGTGCTGCGCGCGGCCTTCGGCCGGACGACCAGTGCGCCGCCGCCCATCAGCACGGCACTGACGAAGAACACCGGCAGCAACCCCGCGATCGAGGCGATGACGCCGAATATCGGCGGGGTGATGACGCGTACAAAGTTGTTCACCGCCTGCCGCAGGCCGATGGTTTCGCCGGAGCGACCTTCGGGGGCGCGGCTGAACAGCATCATCATGGTGATGGGCATGCCGCAGCCCATGCCCAGACCGAAGCAGAATGAAATCAGGCCGAGGATCAGGGCATTTTCGGACAGGGGCAGCAAAACGAAGCTGATTGCTGCAATGACGAAGGTGGAGGCCAGCAGGCGCGCTTCGCCGACCCGCTTGATGAGCGGCGGCAGCACCACCCGCACCAGGCTGGAGGCGCTGGCGAAGCTGGCCAGTATTGCGCCGATGGCCGAGGCCGACAGGCCGATGCCGTGGCCGTAGATCGGCATGTAGAACATGAACAGGTCCTGTCCGATCTGGATCAGCGTGGTGATGAGGATGATGCCCATCACCGCCTTGTCCGACAGGCGTTCGCGCAGCGAACTGCTGACCGCGGCGGCGCGCTTGCCGCCGCCCCCCGGCAGGGTGCCGCCCCAGAGTGCGACCAGCACGAAGGCCGTGAGGAACAGGCCCGCAGCGCACAGGCTGGCGGTGGCATGGCCGGCATGGTCGATGGCGAATCCGGCGATCAGCGGCCCGAGCACGTTCGAGCCCGAGCCCATCAGGCTGGCGTTGCTGAAATTGCGCGCGCGCTCATCCGGTGTGCTCAACAGGCCGATGATGTTCTGTGCCAGCACGTTGCAGAACACGAAGGCCACGCCGGAGAGCGCGCCCGCCACATAAAGCGCCGGTAGCTTCGGCACGAACCACGGAATGGCCATGCCGATCACGCCGGTGATGAGGCCACCCATCAGCAGCCCGCGCGAGCCGATGCGGTCGGCCCATACGCCGATCGGCCAGGACAGCACCAGCGGCAGCGCGAAATACGAGGCCACCAGCAGGCCGATCTCGGCGGGACCAGCGCCGAGGTTCAGCGCGTACAGCGACAGCAGCACGCGCGCGGCAGTGACGCCGCTATAGCCGATCAGCGAAACGGCGAGGGTGAGATACAGCGGGGACAGAAGAGGCTCCTTGACTGGTGTTTGGCTCAATCCGTCAGCTTGATCCCGGCGCCATCCACCACTTTCTTCCAGCGCACGACTTCCGAGGCAAAGTACTGCCTGAACTGTGCCGGCGTGTTACCGACGGCGAGGCTGCCCTGGTTGTCGAGTTCGGTGACGATGGCCGGCATTTTTGCGACGCGGGCCAGCGCATCATTGACCTTGTTCACCACGGCAGCCGGTGTGCCGCCGGGTGCAAAAAAACCCAGCCAGTTGGCGTAGTCAAATTCCGGCATGCCGTGCTCGGCCACCGTAGGCACATCAGGCATGTGCTTGGAGCGCTCGCTGCCCAGCATGGCCAGCGGCCTGATCTTGCCTGCCTTGACCAGCGGCAGGGTGGCGATTAGCGTGCCCGTGGAAACATCGATGCGCCCGGCCATCAGCTCCGTCATCACGGGCCCGGTGCCCTTGAACGGCACGAATGTCACCTTGGTGTTCGTTAGCGAGTGCATCCATTCGCCGACCAGGTGGCTGATGTCACCAACACCGGCCGTGCCGTAATTGATCCGGCCCGAATTCGCCTTGGCGTAGGCGAGGTATTCGGCATAGGTTTTGAACGGGGATGCCGTGCTCGCGACCAGCACCGACGAGCGCTTGCTCATCTGCGTGACAGGCACTAGGTCCTTGAGGACATCGAAATCGAGGTTCGTATAGAACGCCGGGAACACCGCCAGCGCCGCCGAGTTCGAGAGCAGGGTGTAGCCATCGGGCTTGGCCTTGGCCACATAACCGCTGCCCACTGCGGTGCCGCCGCCGACCTTGTACTCGATGATCATGGGCTGTCCGATGATCTCGCCGGCCTTGGCCGTGTAGAGGCGGCTTTCCAGGTCAACAGGCCCGCCGGCCGCAAACGCGACGATGATGGTGATCGGCCTTGCCGGATAGGTCTGTGCCTGCGCCACGCCTGCAAATGCGGTCATTGCTGCTGCCGCGCATATCAGCTGCGAATGCTGTACGAACCTCATGACTCTCTCCTTTGGTTGATCGTCGTTATTGTTTTTGAAGCGTGCTTCAGGTTTTCAGTCGGTACCCGGTCCTGAACATCCAGGCCACCACGGCCAGAAATGCGGCCAGGAACAGCAGCGTCATCGCGATGCTCACGCCGATGTGCACATCGGCCGTGCCGTGAAAGCTCCAGCGGAACGCGCTGACCAGGTACACCACCGGGTTGAACAGCGACACGGTCTGCCAGACGGGGGGCAGCATGTCGATGGCGTAGAAGCTGCCGCCCAGGAAGGTGAGCGGGGTGATCACCAGCATGGGGATGATCTGCAGCTTCTCGAAGCCGTCAGCCCAGATGCCGATGATGAAGCCAAGCAGGCTGAAGGTCACCGCGGTCAGCACCAGAAACAGGATCATCCACAGCGGATGCTCGATCGACAGGGGCACGATGAGGGCGGCGGTGGCCAGGATGATCAGCGCGATGATGATGGATTTGGTTGCCGCCGCGCCGACGTAACTCAGCACGATCTCCATGTAGGAGATGGGCGCCGAATGCAGCTCGTAAATCGTGCCGGTGAACTTCGGGAAGTAGATGCCAAAAGAGGCGTTCGACACGCTTTGCGTCAGTACCGCCAGCATGATGAGGCCGGGCACGATGAAGGCGCCGTAGCTCACCCCGTTCATCTCCTGCATGCGGTCGCCGATGGCGGCGCCGAACACCACAAAGTAGAGCGCCGTGGAAATTACCGGAGCCGTCAGGCTCTGCTGCAGCGTGCGCCGGAAGCGCGCCATTTCGAAACCGTAGATGGCGCGGACGGCGTGTGTGTTGAGGGTGATCATTTCTTCTCGTGCACCAGGTTGACGAAAATATCCTCCAGCGAACTCTGCGAGGAGTGCAGGTCCTTGAAGTGGATGCCCGCGGCGGCGAGGTCCTGCAGCAACGCGGCAATGCCGGCGTCGCCGTGTCCGCCGTCCGATTTCGCGGTGTCGTAGGTATAGACCAGCTCGTTGCCTTTGTCAGCCAGAGTCAGCGCCGGGCCATAGGCAGCGAGTGCGGCCGGAACGGTTTCCAGCGGCTGCTGCAGCTGCAGCGTCATCTGCTTTTTGCCGAGTTTTCGCATCAGCGCGGCTTTTTCCTCGACCAGCATGAGTTCGCCCTTGCTCATCACGCCGATGCGGTCGGCCATTTCCTCGGCTTCCTCGATGTAATGCGTGGTGAGGATGATGGTGACACCCGATTCGCGCAGCTTTCGCACCAGCGCCCACATATCGCGCCTCAACTCGACACCCACCCCGGCACTGGGCTCATCCAGAAACAGGATGCGCGGCTCGTGCGCCAGGGCCTTGGCGATCAGCACGCGGCGCTTCATGCCGCCAGAGAGCGTCATGATGCGGTTGTCTTTCTTGTCCCACAGTGACAGGTCCCGCAGCACCTTCTCGATATGCGCCGGATTTGCCGGCAGGCCGAACAGGCCGCGGCTGAACGAGGTGGTGGCCGACACCGACTCGAAGGCATCGGTGTGCAGTTCCTGTGGCACCAGGCCAATCAGCTTGCGCGCCGCCCTGAAGTCCGTGCGGTTGTCATGGCCATCGACGAGGATGCGGCCCTCGCTCGCCGTGACGATGCCGCAGATGATGTTGATCAGCGTGGTCTTGCCCGCGCCGTTCGGACCGAGCAGGGCGAGGATTTCGCCCTGGCGGATGTCCAGGCTGACGTTCTTGAGGGCTTGGAAACCGGAGGCGTAGGTCTTGGAGAGGTTGGAAATCGAGATGATGGGTTGCATGGGGGCAATGATAGCGGATTGGACATGCCCCTCAGGCAGGTAGGGGCATGTTGCAGCGGGGAATTGCGGGCGGTACTGCCTAGGGAAACGCTGATCGAAGTCGGGATTTTGGAAACCTGCGCTGCGTTTCCCTCTGAAGCGGGGGATATACAAGGGGGCATGCCCCCTTGTTCAGTTAGTCCCTAGCGCTGCGTGGCCTTGTCGAGGCGCGCCGCGTTGTCCTTGGTGTCGTAGATGTTCACTGCCTGCTTGCCTTCGGCGGACTGGGCCATGCGCTCGCGGATCTCGTGGGCCATGGTCTTGTTCCGCTGCACCGCAGGTCGCGCTTCCATGGCCTCGAACCAGCGCATGAAATGCGGGAAACCGGCGCGGTCGATGCCGCGGTCCTTGTGGCCGCGCGTCCACGGCCAGGTGGCCATGTCGGCAATGGTGTATTCGTCGCAGCCCAGCCATTCACTGTCGCGGAGGCGGTTTTCCAGCACGCGGTAGATGCGCAAGGCCTCGTTGACGTAGCGGTCACGCGCGTACTGCTGGTCGGCACCCTTGGCCACGTTGGTGAAATGCCCTGCCTGGCCGAACATCGGACCGACGTGCGCCATCTGGAAGATCAGCCACTGCAGCGTGTCGTAGCGCTTGCGCGCATCCTTGGGGAGGAACTTGCCGGTCTTCTCGGCAAGGTAGATGAGGATGGCGCCCGACTCCATCATGGTGTAGCGCCCGCCCGGCCCCTCGGTGTCGATGATGGCCGGGATCTTGTTGTTCGGACTGAGCTTGATGTATTCGGTGGTGAATTGCTCGCCGGTGCTGATATCGACGTCGATGTGTTTCCACTCAAGGCCGGTCTCCTCCAGCATGATCATGACCTTCTGGCCGTTCGGTGTGGGCTTGGAGTGCAGTTCGATCATGTCGGGCTCCTCGGGTTGGTTCGCGGCTGCCGCGCGGCAATGTCGGCGCAGCGGTCAGTCTGGCGTCGGGTGAATGCTACACCTGGCGCGGGCGGCTATTCCCGGCGCGGTAAAATTGGCGGCATCGGTTCCTGCGGTTCGCGCGAGGGGCGCCCTCAATGCGAGCTTGGAAGCAACCCCCCCCCGACCCCGGGACTGTGGAATTACATGATCACAATCAATCGGTGAATGCTTTCTAATAAACAAGTTTTATTAATTATTGATAATAATGGCCTGCCGGAAACTGTTCTGGAAGCCGACGATGAGGATGCAGCATGGACCTGGGTTTCAGCAGTGAAGAGCAGTCATTCCGCGAAGAAGTGCGCGCCTTTTGCAAGGCGAAGCTGCCCGCGCACATCCGCCGCAAGCTGGTGCTGCAGCAGCGCCTGAAATACGAGGACTATGCCGAGTGGCAGCGCATCCTTGACGATCAGGGCTGGGCCGTGCCGCACTGGCCCGCCGAATGGGGCGGGCAGGGCTGGAGCGCGATGAAGCTCTACATCTTCAACGAGGAGTTGCAGCAATTCCCCGCGCCGCCGCCCGACATGCACAACGGCAGTTTGCTCGGCCCGGTGCTGATGGCCTTTGGCACTGAGGAGCAGAAGCAGCACTTCCTGCCCAAACTGCGCCGGCTCGATTACTGGTTCTGCCAGGGCCTCTCCGAGCCGGGCTCGGGTTCAGACCTTGCCTCGCTCAAGACCCGCGCGGTGAGGGATGGCGACAACTACATCGTCAACGGCCAGAAACTGTGGACCTCCTACGGCCATGCCTCGAACTGGATGTTCGCGCTGGTGCGCACGGACCCGGAGGCACAGAAGCAGAAGGGCATCAGCTACCTGCTGATCGACATGAAATCACCGGGCATCACGGTGCGCCCCATCATCACGCTGGGCCGCGAGCATCAGGTGAATGAAGTGTTCTTCGACAATGTGAAGGTGCCGGTGGCGAACCGCGTGGGCGAGGAGAACAAGGGCTGGGGCATCGGCAAGCATTCGCTTGGCAACGAGCGCGTCAACCTCGGCCGCGTCGGGCTGTCCAAGCACCGCGTGCGTTTCGCCAAGGGGCTGATGCAGCAGGTAAGGGAGGGCGAATCGACGCTGGCCGAGAACGTGCGGCTGCGTGAGAAGGTTGCCCTGATCGAAGTGGAGTTGAAGGCCATCGAGATCACCCAGATGCGCGTGGTCAGCGACATGGAGAAAAACAACAAGAACCGCGCCGACCCCAAGGCTTCGATCCTGAAATTGAAGGGCACCGAACTGCAGCAGGCGACGCAGGAACTGCTGCTGGAGATCGCCGGCCCGTTCTCCGTGCCGCAGCAGACGGCGTTCTATTGCCAGGGTGGCGCAAAGGAACTGGAAGGCCCGGACTGGGCCGCGACCGTGGCGCCAGGCTACTTCTTTGCGCGCTCGCGCTCGATTACCGGTGGTTCAAGCGAGATTCAGCACAACATTATTGCCAAGGCGATATTGGGGTTGTAGTGAAATCCCCCCGCGCGTCTGCGCCGCGTCGGCCCCCTTTGACAAGGGGGTGAACCCGAACGGCGGGCGCAAGATTCCCCCCTTGTCAAAGGGGGGGGCAGGGGGGATTTGCAGAGGCTGAA
Organism: Bordetella parapertussis; assembly: GCA_945885335.1. Classification (GTDB taxonomy): domain Bacteria; phylum Pseudomonadota; class Gammaproteobacteria; order Burkholderiales; family SG8-39; genus CAIYPG01. The sequence goes on along the minus strand of CAMCYY010000044.1, from coordinate 135 downwards.
TTGAACCCAGTCCCCTGCTTTCAGAGTTTTGGGGTTGTCGTGAAATTCCCCCGCGCGTCTGCGCCGCGTCGGCCCCCTTTGACAAGGGGGTGAACCCGAACGGCGGGCGCAAAGCTTCCCCCCTTGTCAAAGGGG
>CAMCYY010000043.1 GCA_945885335.1 Bordetella parapertussis | reverse complement strand
TTTCATGACGCCAAACAGACTGCATGCTTTTTCCTCCGTGTCCGACAGCAACTCGAAGGGGAAGGCCATCTTGGCCTTGAAATTCTCGTGGGATTTGAGGCTGTCGCGCGACAGGCCGAACACCGGGCATCCGGCTTTGGCGAACTGGGCGTGCAGGTCGCGGAACTGCTGGCCTTCGGTGGTGCAACCCGGCGTATTGTCCTTGGGATAGAAATACAGGACGAGGGCTTTGACCTTGACCTTTGGACCGAGGGAACCGGAGAGTGCCTCGAAGAGGCTGAAGGGCTTACCGCCCGTTGCGGGCAGTGAAAAGTCGGCTATTGCTACTGCGGATTTATTGGGCATCTAGGGCGTATTTTTGACACACTTTTTCAGTGATTGCAAGCCGGATATTTTTGCAGTTTCATGACAGGAATTCACGCCCCTGCACGGCCAGGGTGCCGGAGCGTCCCGGCACTTCGTCCATGGCCAGTTCGTTGCGCGGCAGGCGATTCATGTCCAGCGTCTGGTACAGGTCGCGCATGGCCACCAGTTCGTAGCCCTGGGATTTCCAGCCGGCCAGCAGCTCTTCGAAAATCCCCGAGAGCTTGCCGCCTTCCAGCTCGGCGTGCAGCGTGTAGACATGCCCCCTGTTGTTCGAATCCGGTGGGTTCATGGTGAGATTGAGCAGGTGATTGGCCACATTGCTCTGATCGATGCCATTGTGACCAAGCAGTTCGTCCAGCGTGGGCAGCGTGGTGGGCAGTTGCGGGCAGGCCGAGAGTTCCGCGCGCATCACCGGGATGAAGGGCGAGTGGCCGCGGGAGTCCGAGCAATAGTGAAAGCCCAGCCGCTGTGTCAGGCGCAGGGCGTGGGCATTCATCTGCCAGCCGGCGGCGCCATGCACCCGAGCCGGTTCACCAAAAATTTCCTCGAAGCGATCCATGGCGAGTTTCATCTGTGTCCCTGTCCAGTCCGCATCGGCGCCGGCCACGCCATCCTGCCATTTGACATGGTCCCAGGTATGCACGCCGGTCTCGAAGCCTGCATCGCGCACACTGCGCATTATGTCGGCGCAGGTGCGGCCGATGTCGGGGCCGGGCAGCAGTGTGCCGTAGAGCAGGGTCTTCAATCCGTAGTGCTCCAGCACGGAGGTGCGCGACACTTTTTTCATGAAGCCGGGACGGAAGGCGCGCGTGATGGCGCGGCCGGTGTGGTCAGGTCCGAGGCTGAACAGGAAGGTCGCGCCGGCCGCGTGTTTTTTCAGAATTTCAACCAGTCGCGGCACGCCTTCACGGGTGCCGCGATAGGTATCGACGTCGATCTTCAGTGCAAGTTTGGTCATTGGCTCTGTGTGCCTAGGTGCTTGATGCCAGTTTTTTCAGGGCATCGCCAGTCAGGCGCATGATGCGCCAGTCCGGCAAGATGTCGGCGCCGAGGCCGCGATAAAACGCCTGCGCGCCTTCGTTCCAGTCGAGCACGGCCCATTCGAAGCGGCCGCAGCCGCGCTCCACGGCCAGTGCTGCGAGATGGCGCAGCAGGGCGCGGGCATAGCCGCGATGGCGGAAGGCCGGGCGCACGAAAAGGTCTTCGAGGTACAAACCCCGCCGTCCGAGGAAAGTGGAGAAGTTCGTGAAGCACAAGGCGTAGGCTGCGGCTTGGCGGCTGCCATCGGGTGACTCCACCCAGCCGAGCATTGCTTCGATCACGGGATGAGGTCCGAACAGGGCCTCAGTCAGTTGCGCTTCTGTGCATTCAAGAAGGTGGGTGAGTTCTTCGAACTCCGCCAGTTCGCGGACCATGGCCATGACATGGCCGACGTCTTCGCGTCGGACCGGGGCTATGCTGAACTGTGGCATGGGGAATTCGAGTGAGTATTCAAAATATCTGTCATTCCGAGCGTCGCGAGGAATCTGCTTTTAATGCAGAAGCAGATTCCTCAGCTTTCAGCTTCGGAATGACAGATTCTGATTGCATCGGTAGCGGTGGGGCGCTTATTCGACCAGCCGGCGCGCTTCAGCGACATCGCCGCGATAGGCATCGAAGATTCGCTTCAGGGCATCCTTCATGTTGACGCGCGGCTTCCAGTCCAGCTCGGCCATGGTGTTCTTGATGCCGGGCACGCGGTTCTGCACGTCCTGGTAGCCCTTGCCGTAGTACTGGCCCGCGGTCACCTTGACCAGCTTGGTCTTGGCCGCGCTCTTTTTGTATTCGGGATAGGCCTTCGCCAGCGTCAGCATCATTTCGGCCAGTTCCTTCACCGAGTAATTGTTCTTCGGGTTGCCGATGTTGTAGATCTTGCCGCTGGCCACGCCATCCTTGTTCTCGATGATTTTCAGCAGTGCGTCGATGCCGTCATCGATGTAGGTGAAGGCGCGTTTCTGCGTGCCGCCATCCACCAGCTTGATGTCCTCGCCGCGCACGATGTGGCCGAAGAACTGCGTGATGACGCGCGACGAGCCTTCCTTGGCGGTGTTGATGGAGTCCAGGCCGGCGCCGATCCAGTTGAACGGGCGGAACAGCGTGTAGTCCAGGCCCTGTTCCATGCCGTAGGCGTGGATGACGCGGTCCATGAGCTGCTTGGAGCAGGCGTAGATCCAGCGCGGCTTGTTGATCGGGCCATACACCAGCGGTGAATTCTCCGGATCGAATTCCGCATCCGGGCTCATGCCATAGACCTCGGAGGTGGAGGGGAAGATCAGGCGCTTGCCGCGCTTCACGCAGGCGCGCACGATGGGCAGATTCGCTTCGAAATCCAGCTCGAATACGCGCAGCGGTTCCTTGACGTAGGTGGCAGGTGTGGCAATTGCCACCAACGGCAGCACCGTGTCGCACTTGCGGATGTGATATTCGATCCACTCGTGATTGATCGTGATGTCGCCTTCGAAAAAATGAAAGCGCTTGTCCTTCATGAGGCCGTCGATGCGGTCAGTCTGCATGTCCATGCCGTAGATTTCCCAGTCGGTCTTGGCCAGGATGCGCCGCGACAGATGGTGGCCGATGAAACCGTTGACGCCGAGGATGAGAATTTTTTTCATGGTCAGTCTTCGAATGAAATCTTGTTGTCGCCCAGTGCGGCGGGGGCCGGAGCGCCTTCGCTTTCGAGCAGCCTCAGCACCTCGTTGTCGGCGCAGTCCGCATAGTACGCGCTGCCGTCGCAATATAACCCGGGGCCGCCGGGGCGGACAGTACGGCCGGGCTCCAGGCGGGTGCGCAAAACCCGTAGCCGGTTGCCGCCCGTAGTGGTGAAAGCGCCGGGGTAGGGCGGTGCCACGGCGCGTACCAGGTCGTGGATGGCCCTGGCGCCCTGCGACCAGTCGATGCGGCCGTCCTCCGGCTTGCGGCCGCCGAAATAACTGCCACGGGACAAGTCCTGCGCCTTCAGCACGGCGGTGCCTGCCACAAGCACAGGCAGGCTGCGCGCCAGCACGTTTGCTGCCGCAACGGTGACCTTGTGGAAGACTTCGATGGCGATATCGTCCGGCCCGATGGGCACGGATTGCTGGTCGACGATGCGTCCGGCGTCGGGCTTGGCCACCATCTCATGCAATGTGGCGCCGGTTTCGGTCTCGCCCTTGAGGATGGCCCAGTTGATGGGCACGCGGCCCCGGAACTTCGGCAGCAGCGAGCCATGCATGTTGAAGGCGCCGCGTTGTGCGACGGCCAGCAGTTCCGGCGACAGCATGCGTCGGTAGTAGAACGAAAACAGGAAGTCAGGCTTCAGGCCGCGAATATGCGCCATGAGTTCCGGCGTGTTCGGGTCGTCCGGTGTGATCGTGGGGATGCCATGTGTTTTCGCCAGGCCGGCGACGCTGTCGAACCAGATCTGTTCGCCGGGATCGTCTTCGTGTGTCACGACCAGCGCGATATGCACGCCCTGGTCCAGCAGGACCTGCAGGCAGCGCACGCCGACGGTGTGGTAGGCAAAGACAACCGCCGTTGCCGTCATCAGTCTTTCTTTTCCAGTATGGCCTGGATCAGGTAGCGTGGCCGCTGCCGCACCTGCTCGAAGATGCGGCCGATGTACTCGCCCAACAGGCCCATGCCGAACAGCACCAGGCCGATCAGGAAGAACTCCAGGATGTCGCGATCCCACACCGCAAAGAACACTTCGGACAGCGTTTCGGCTTCAAACCAGCGCTGAATGATGACAACAATGTAGACAAAGATGCTTGCCAATGCGACTAACATTCCCAGAAGTGAGAATATCTGCAATGGCTTGATCGAGAAGCCCGTCATCAGGTCGAAATTGAGCTGGATCAGGCTGTAAAGAGAATATTTCGATTCGCCGACGGCGCGTTCCTCATGCGCCACCTCGACTTCGACCGGGTTGAGTGCGAAGGTATAGGCGAGGGCGGGCACGAAGGTGGTGGCTTCGCGGCAGGCATTGAGCGCATCAACGACGCCGCGGCTGTAGGCGCGCAGCATGCAGCCCTGGTCGGTCATGCGGATGCTGGTGATGCGTTCGCGCAAGCCGTTCATGGCGCGCGATGCAAAGCGCCGGAAGGCGCTGTCCTGGCGGTCGCGGCGCACACCGCCGACGTAGTCGTAGCCCTCGTCCATCTTGGCCAGCAGCTTCGCGATTTCCTCGGGCGGGTTCTGCAGGTCGGCATCCAGCGTGACGATGCGCTCGCCACGGCAGTTTGCGAAGCCGGCGAGGATGGCCATGTGCTGGCCGTAATTGCCGTTGAACAGCACCACGCGTGTCTCTTCGGGCCGGCGCTGGAATTGCTCGCGCAGGATGGCCGCGGAACGGTCGCGGCTGCCGTCATTGACGAAGATCACTTCGTAGCTTTTGCCCAGGGCGTCCAGGGCCGGATACAGGCGGGCGAACAGCGCAGCCAGGCCTTCTTCCTCGTTGTACACGGGAATGACGACGGACAGGTGCGGGACTGGGTTCATGCGGTGCTTTTCAGTGTTGTTGAAGAACCGCGGCGGCGGCCGTGCAAACGCGATCGACGTCTTCGTCGGCCATGGCCGGGAACAGCGGCAGTGTGGCGATGCCGCGTCCGATGCGTTCGGCGTGCGGGCAGTCGCCTTCTTTCCAGCCGAGTTTGCGGAACAGCGTGAACAAATGCATGGCCGGATAATGCACGCCGATGCCGATGCCGTGCTCGCGCATTTTTGCGATGAAGGTGGCGCGCGGCATCCTCACCGGCAACACGACCTGGAACATGTGCCAGCAGGAATTATCGAAGTCCGCCACGGGCAGCTCGCAGCCGAGTTTTTTATCAAGGCGTTCAAAGTAGCGCTGCGCCAGCAGGCGGCGTCTTGCCGTGAATTCGGCCACGCGCTTCAACTGGCCGATGCCGATGCGCGCGGCGATGTCGGTAAGATTGTATTTGCCCCCGGCGACATCCACGTCCATGCCATCCTCGCCGGTGCGCGTGACACCCATGAGGCGCAGTTTCTCCGCCAGGGGCACGGCCTGTTCATCCGGCATCACCAGGCAGCCGCCTTCAGCGCTGGTTACATTCTTGTTGGCATGGAAGCTGAACATCACGAGGTCGCCCTGGGCGCCGATCGGTTTGCCTTTCCAGCTCGCGCCATAGGCCTGCGCTGCGTCTTCAATGACGCGCAGCTTGTACTCTGCCGCAAGCGAATACAGCTGGTCCATGTCGACCGGCAGCCCGGCCAGGTGGACCGGGATGATGGCGCGCGTTTTCTTTGTGATCGCGCGTTTGGCAAGATCAAGGTCGATATTGCGGGTCAGCGGATCGATGTCCACGAAAACCGGGCGCGCGCCGACCATCAGGATGACGCTGGCGGTGGATACCCAGGACAGTGGCGTCGTGATGACCTCGTCGCCGGGGCCGATGCCTGCGACCCGCAGGGCCACTTCCAGCGCGCTGGTGCCCGAGTTATAGGCGCGCACCGGACGACCGCCACAGAAGGTTGAAATCGCCTGCTCGAAGGCCTTGACCTGCGGTCCCGAGGTAATCCAGCCCGAGCGTAAAACCTCCGCGACGCCGGCGATGGTTTCCTCGTCAATCAAGGGGCGCGTGAACGGCAGGAAGGCTGCTGCCTTGGCCGTGTTGTCCGCGGCGTTCATGGCGCGCTGCGCGTCACCAGCACGACGCCGAGGACGATGAAGCCGATGCCGAGCAGTTTCTGCGCGGTGAGCGATTCGCCGAACAGGTGCCAGGCAATGACGGCATTGAGCACGTAGCCGATGGATAGCATGGGGTAGGCGACGCTCACCGGCACGCGCGACAGGCCGAGGATCCATACCACCAGACTCACCGCATAGCACAGCATGCCACCGAGGATGTGCGGTTCCAGGCCCAGCTTCAGGCCTACCGGAACGATGTTTTCACGGGTGAATTCGAAAGCGCCGACTGCGTTTGTGCCGGCCTTCAGCAGCAGTTGCGCCGCGGCGTTCAGCAGCACGCCGGTCATGAGCAGAGCGAAGCTGACTGCGCTCATGGTTTTTTCACAATCACACGACGCGGATCGCGCGCGATCTCGACCATGGGCAGATGATATTTTTTGCGGAACTCATCCCAGTCCCTGGGATTGAACATCGCGAATGCCGCGTCGTCCCTGCTCCAGGCCTGGGCAAAGACTTCCATGTCAGGCAGGAATTTTTCCGGTTCCCACGAAATGGCGATTTCCAGTTCGTCCTTGTAGCCCACCATGGTGACGGTGCGACCGAGGTAGAAGGGCAGGGTGTGGTCGAAGGTGTTCACGACATAGAACGGCGCGCCGGGCTTGAGCTGGGGCCGTATGGTTTCGACGATCTCATGGGCCGAGTATACCGGGGTCAGGTTGTCGTGGCCGACGACCGGAAGCTGGCCTGCGGCCAGCCCCGCTGCGGCCAGGCTGATGACCGCAGCGCCACGGCGGCCACGCCACTCGAATGCAGCGCAGGCCAGCACGCCTACCAGCAGCGAGACACCGCTCAGAGTCAGCCAGGGGGCGTAGTTCGCCAGCAGTTCGGCTGGCAGGTCAGGGCCGGCGCGTTCGATGACGCGGGGTGCAAGAACAATGATCGCGGCCGCAGGCAGGATGAAGGGGAGGCTTTGCCACAGCAGCGCGCGCCGGCCGGCGATGGCCAGATAACGCCCGATCAGCAATGCCAGTGCCGGCATGACGGGCAGGATGTAGGACGCGAGTTTGGAGCCCGAGGCCGAGAAGAACAGGAAAATGAAGGCGCACCAGACCAGCAGAAAGCGCGCCGGCTGGAACTGTCCGGCCGGGTGATTCGGGTCGGCCTTGAAAGCGCGGGCGATGGCGGGGAACAGCGTAATCGACCAGGGCGCCATGCCGACTAGCAGCACCGGGATGAAGTACCAGGGCGGCTCGTAGCGGCCGTGCACCTTGGTGAGGAAACGCTCGAAGTGCTCATGGATGAAAAAGAAGTGAAAGAACTCCGGATTCGCCAGTGACACAGCAATGAGCCAAGGTGAAACGATGGCCAGGAACAGCGCCAGTCCGGACACAAGGTGCAGCCGCTTCAGCAGGCCCCAGTCGCGTTGCCACAGCACGTAGGCCGTCAGCACGCCGGCCGGCAGCAGCGCGCCGATCAGCCCCTTTGACAGCAGGGCCAGCGCAGCGCCGGCCCACGCGGTGAGCATCCAGTTGCGTCGATAGCCGGGTGTGGGCGTGCCGGAGTGGGCCAGCAGGAAGGCGCACAGCGCCAGCGTGAGAAAAAACGTCAGTCCCATGTCCAGCGTGTTGAAGTGGCCGATGAACACGTACAGGAAGCTGCTTATCGTGACCGCCGCGGCCGTGAAGCCGGCCGATCGTCCGAACAGCCGGGTGCCAGTGAAGTACACCAGCAGCACGCCGGCAAAGCCGGTGAGTGCAGTCCACAGCCGGGCTGTCCATTCGTTGATGCCAAACAGGCTGAATGCGCTGGCGGTGGCCCAGTACTGCAGCGCCGGTTTTTCGAAGTACTTGAAGTCGTTCAGGCGCGGTGTCAGCCAGTCGCCGGTGGCGACCATTTCGCGGGCAATTTCGGCATAGCGACCTTCGTCGGGGCGGATCAGGTCGCGGTAGTCGATGGTGATGAACCAGGCCAGTCCGAACAGGCACAGCAGAAGCAGCAGCGTCACGCCATTGGTGGGCCGGGTATATTCGGGCATTGCAGAGCTTTTCAACCGAGCAGCAAAGCGGCGCCGACCTTACGCTCTTCGGCAATCAGGATGTTGTAGGTGCGGCAGGCGGCCTGCACGTCCATGACTTCAAGACCGATGCGCGCCTCGGCGAAGCGGCGGCTGACGGCGCGCATCAGCTCGGCCGGGGGGAAGCGCAGCCGGTTGCCGGTGCCCAGCAGCATGACCTCGCGATCAAAGCCGAGCAGCGCCTCAAGCTGGGCGGCGGTCAGGGCTTCGAAGGTGGTGGCGCCCCAGTCCTCGACGATGCGGTCCGGCAGTACCACCACGCTGCGCTCGATGCGCCGGCTGCCGACCAGCACGGCGCCGTCGTCATAACCGGTGAACACGTTGAGGCCGGTGGGTTTGGTGGTATGGAGTTTCAAGCGGGCCTTTTGGGATGGATATGCACATGCGGGAATGAGCCGGAATGGGCGACAGGGGCGGTCCCCTGGAGTCCTCCGAATCAGTGCCCTGGCAACGGGGCTGCAATGGCAGTGCTGCGGCAGCTAAGTGTCGGTTACAATTATATCTTTTTTGCATTCAGGCGCCGTTTTTCGGCGCGCTTTCTGGCGCAGACTCAAGCTTCCGGTCGGCCTGGCGCGACACGCAAAACGCCTTTGCCGGAACGGGTAAAACCATGCTCAAGCCCATACGCAAGTCTGCCAAGCTTTCCGACGTCTGCTACGACATCCGCGGTCCGGTCATGACGCGCGCCAAGCAGATGGAAGAGGAAGGCCACCGCATCCTCAAGCTCAACATCGGCAATCTCGCCCCGTTCGGCTTCGATGCGCCGGATGAAGTCAGGCAGGACGTCATCGTCAACCTGCCGAATGCCTCGGGCTACTCCGACTCCAAGGGGCTGTTTGCCGCGCGCAAGGCCATCATGCACTACACCCAGCAGAAGAAGATTGCCGGTGTAGGGCTGGACGACATCATCATCGGCAACGGCGTGTCCGAGCTGATCGTCATGTCCATGCAGGGACTGCTGGACAACGGTGACGAGGTGCTGGTGCCGGCGCCGGATTACCCGCTGTGGACCGCTGCGGTCAGCCTGTCCGGCGGCAAGCCGCGGCATTACCTGTGCGACGAGGGCGCGGGATGGCTACCCGACCTGAAAGACATCCGCAGCAAAATCACCGATCGCACCCGCGCCATTGTCATCATCAACCCGAACAATCCGACCGGCGCGCTGTATCCGGATGACCTGCTGCGCGAAATCATCGAAATCGCGCGCCAGCATGAATTGATCGTGCTGGCCGACGAGATCTACGACAAGACGCTGTACGACGGCGAGACGCACACCTCGATCGCCTCGCTGGCCGATGATGTGCTGTTTGTCACGTTCAACGGGCTGTCGAAGAATTACCGGGCCTGTGGCTACCGCGCCGGCTGGATGGTGCTGTCCGGCGAAAAGGCCCATGCGCAGGATTACATCGAGGGCCTCAATATCCTCGCCTCCATGCGTCTGTGCGCGAATGTGCCGGGGCAGTACGCGATCCAGACTGCATTGGGCGGCTACCAGAGCATCAATGATCTGGTGGGCCCCGGCGGCCGGCTGTGCCGCCAGCGTGATTACGCGCATGAGTTGATCACGCAGATTCCGGGCGTCAGCTGCTTCAAGCCGAAGGCGGCGCTGTATCTGTTTCCGCGGTTTGACCCAAAGATGTACCCGATCAAGGACGACCGGCAATTCATCCTCGAATTGCTGGAGGAACAGAAGGTGCTGGTGGTGCAGGGCAGCGGCTTCAACTGGCCGCACCCGGACCACATCCGCATTGTGTTCCTGCCAAATGCAGACGAGCTGACCGAGGCGGTCGGGCGTATAGCGCGTTTCCTCGACGGCTACCGGAAACGGCGCGCCTGATGCAGGTGGTCGAAGTCACCGACGCGCGTGGCGCTGTGGCTGCGGCGGACTGGTTGGTAAAGGCCGAGCGCGTGCATCGCCAGCTGCGGCCTGCGCTGCCGGCCGATTACGCGGTCAAGATGCAAAAGGTTTTTTCCGGCGGCGGACGCATGTGTGTGGCAGCCGAAGGCGACGCAGTGCTCGGGGTGGCGGTGTATCGCATCCATGAAAACACCGCCGAAGGCTTGAGGATGTACGTGGATGATCTGGTGACGGATGAAACGCAGCGTTCGCGCGGTGTGGGGCGCACGCTGCTCAATTATCTGCAGGATGTCGCACGCAAGGCCGGCTGCGAGCAGTTCACGCTGGATTCAGGCACGCACCGCGAGCAGGCGCACAAATTCTACTTTCGCGAGGGCATGGTTATCGCCTCGTTCAATTTCAAGAAGCCACTGAAGTGAGCATGAAATGAGTTCCATGAAACCGATACAAGTTGGACTGCTGGGCATAGGCACCGTCGGCGGCGGCGTGTGGGAAGTGCTGAACCGCAACCAGGAAGAAATCACCCGCCGTGCTGGCCGCGGCATTGTCATCGCAAAAGTCGCGGACAAGGATACGGAGCGGGCGAAGCAGGTCACCGGCGGCAAGGTCGCTGTCACAGGCGATGCCAACGAAGTCGTGACCGATCCGAACATCGACATCGTCATCGAACTGATCGGTGGCTATGGCGTGGCCAAGGAGTTCGTGCTGAAGGCGATTGCCAATGGCAAGCACGTGGTGACGGCGAACAAGGCGCTGCTCGCCACGCATGGCAACGAGATATTCCTCGCGGCGCAGAAGAAAAGCGTCATGGTCGCCTTCGAGGCGGCAGTGGCCGGTGGCATTCCCATCATCAAGGCGTTGCGCGAGGGGCTCACCGCAAACCGCATTGAGTGGATCGCCGGCATCATCAACGGCACCTCGAACTTCATCCTGTCGGAAATGCGCGACAAGGGGCTGGCCTTTGCCGATGTACTGGCGCAGGGGCAGAAGCTGGGCTACGCCGAAGCCGATCCGACCTTCGACATCGAGGGCATCGATGCTGCGCACAAGCTGACCATCATGTCAGCGATTGCCTTCGGCATCCCCATGCAGTTCGACAAGGCCTATACCGAGGGCATCTCGAAGCTGACGCGTGAAGACATACGCTATGCCGAGGAACTGGGCTATCGCATCAAGCTGCTCGGCATTACGCGTCGCACCGAAGATGGCATCGAATTGCGTGTGCATCCCACGCTGATCCCGGAGCGCCGCCTGATCGCCAATGTCGAGGGCGTGATGAATGCGGTGCTGGTGAAGGGCGATGCGGTGGGCGCCACCATGTATTACGGCGCCGGCGCCGGTGCGTTGCCGACGGCCTCCGCGGTAGTGGCCGATCTGGTGGACATCACGCGCCTTGCCACGGCCGATCCGGAAAACCGCGTGCCGCATCTGGCCTTCCAGCCGGACCAGCTGGCCGGTACGCGCATTCTGCCCATGGAAGAGGTCGTGACCTCGTACTACCTGCGCATGCGGGTGGTCGACAAGCCCGGCGTGCTGGCCGACATCACGCGCATCCTGGCCGATGGTTCGATTTCCATCGATGCCATGGTGCAGAAAGAGCCCTCAGCGGGCGAGGTCCAGGTGGACATCATCATGCTCACGCACGAGACGCGGGAGAAGAATGTCAACGCTGCCATTGCGCGCATTGAAGCGCTGCCGGTCGTGACTGGCAAGGTGACGCGCATACGGCTGGAGGAACTCGGGAAGAACTGAGCAAGTTCTGAGCAAGTACTGAGATTCTCCCGAACACGAACGATTCATTGTCATTCCGAGCGTAGTGAGGAATCTGCTTCTCCATGAAAAAAAGATTCCTCGGCCTCCAGCCTCGGAACGAAAAATCCTGAGATAAATGGCATGAAATACATCAGCACCCGGGGCTTACCCGGACAATCAAGCAAACCCTTCTGCGACATTTTGCTGGAAGGCCTGGCCCCGGACGGCGGTCTGTCTGTTCCGGAAAAGTATCCGCACTTCGATGCGGCTGACATGCGTCGCCTGCGCCCGCTGGGCTACCGCGAACTGGCGTTCGAAATCCTGTCGCGCTTCATCGACGACATTCCGCCCGCCGACCTGAGGGACATCGTCAATCGTACCTACACGGCGAAGGTGTTCCGTTCGGAAGACATCACGCCGGTGAAGACGCTGGAGCCCGGCCTGCACCTGCTGCAGCTCTCGAACGGCCCGACGCTGGCGTTCAAGGATGTCGCGATGCAGTTGCTTGGCAACCTGTTCGAGTACGTACTCGGCAAGCGCGGCGAGACCATCAACATTCTTGGTGCAACGTCCGGCGACACCGGTTCGGCCGCCGAGTATGCGATGCGCGGCAAGAAGAAAGTGCGGGTGTTCATGCTGTCCCCACACGGCAAGATGAGCCCGTTCCAGCGTGCGCAGATGTATTCGCTGAATGATCCGAACATTTTCAACATTGCCATGCGCGGCATGTTCGACGACTGCCAGGACATCGTGAAGGCGGTATCGAATGACCTGGATTTCAAGGCACGCCACCACATCGGCGCGGTGAATTCCATCAACTGGGCGCGGCTGCTTGCGCAGGTGGTGTATTACTTCAAGGCCAACTTTGCTGTCACGCGGGAAGAAGGCGAAGAGGTTTCTTTCTCGGTGCCCACGGGCAACTTCGGCAACATCTGTGCGGGTTATGTGGCAAAGAAAATCGGTCTTCCGGTGCGCCGATTGATCCTGGCCACCAACGAGAACAACGTGCTGGATGAATTCTTCCGCACCGGACTTTACCGGGTGCGCGCCTCGAAAGAGGTGTTCGAGACCTCCAGTCCGTCCATGGACATTTCCAAGGCTTCCAATTTCGAGCGTTACATCCACGACATCGCTGGTGCCGACGGCACGAAAGTGCGCGAGCTGTGGCAGCAACTGGATGGCGCTGGAAGCTTCAACCTGGCGGGCACTCCGCTCGAAGCGCCCATGCGTGCCAGCGGCTTTGTCTCGGGCCATAGCACCCATGCCGATCGCATTGCCACCATCATCAATGTGCATGAGCGCTACGGCTACGTCGTGGATACGCACACCGCTGATGGCATCAAGGTGGGCCTGACGCATCGCGAAGCCGGGGTTCCGCTGATCTGCCTGGAGACGGCGCTGGCAGCGAAGTTCGAAGCGGCAGTGAAGGAGGCCATCGGCCGTGCGCCCGAGCGTCCCGCCGGGTACGAGGACATCGAAAAACTGCCGCAGCATTGCGAGGTCTTTGATGCGGATGCCGCGGCGGTGAAACGTTTCATTGAACTGAAAGACCGATAACCGGCCGAGGAAAACGAAGAAAGATGACTGCAACACTGAACAAGCCGGCGGGACTGCTGGCAGGTATGGCCAGGGCGGCAGCTGTAGTGGCCGCTGTGGAAGCAAAATCAACGCGCCATGAGACGCCCTGCGGCAAGGGCAGCATGGTCTGGCGGCGCTGGTCTAGCGAGCGCACGGGGCGCGCAGGATCGCCGGTGCTACTGGTTCACGGTGGTGGCGGCTCCTGGACGCACTGGATACGCAATATCGAGGCACTGGCTGCGCGTCACACGGTTTGGGCGCTCGACCTGCCGGGTCTGGGCGATTCTGCGGTTCCGGATGCCTTCACGATTGACGAAATGGGCGTGACCGTCGAACGCGGGCTGCGCGCGCTGATTCCCGACGGTCCGGTGGACGTGGTGGGCTTTTCCTTTGGCGGGGCGATAAGCACTTATGTCGCAATGAAACTGGAAGGGCGTCTGCGCAACCTGGTGCTGACGGGATCGCGTTTCAACATCGACCTCAGCCGGGAGTTTCCCCAACTGGTGTCCTGGAAGGAGATCGAAGATCCGGAGGCGCGCCTGGCCGGCCATCGGCGCAATCTTGAAATCATGATGATTGCCGATCAGGCCCACATCGATGATCTGGCCATCTACGTGCAGTCCACGAACACACCGCGCGCCCGCTTCTTCGGTCCCAAGCTGGACCCCAACGGCAAGCTGCACGAGTTTCTGCCTCATGTGCGGCCGCAGAAGCGCGTGACCGGCATCTCGGGCCTGGAGGACCAGATTGCCAAGCCCATCATGCACAAGCAGGATTCGGGGCTGAAGGCCATCCATTCCAACGGCATCTTTCACGGCATTGCGGATGCCGGACACTGGGTGCAGTACGAAGGCGCCGAACGTTACAACGCCATACTGCTCGACACGCTGGCAGGCGACTAAAACCGACGGAATGCAACCGTTCGAACGCAACTGAGCGCAACTGAACACGGGATCATCAGAATGAACGAGGCACACGGACTGGAATTGAATTCGCCAACGCTGCAACCGGCCGCCCAGCTGGAAGCCGCTGCGATAGTGGCTGCCATGGATGCCAAGGCCGCCAAGCACTACACACCCTGCGGCGCGGGCAGCATGGTGTGGCGGCGCTGGGGGAAAGGTACACCGGTTGTGCTCATCCACGGCGGCGGCGGTGCCTGGTCGCACTGGATACGCAACATCGAGTCCTTGGCCGAGCACTACACGGTTTGGGCGGCGGATACACCGGGACTGGGGGACTCCGACCTGCCTGATCCGGTTTCCATGGACAACATCTGCGAAATCGTTCAGCAGGGCGTCAAGGAACTCATTCCCGAGGGCAGCATCGACGTCATCGGGTTTTCACTGGGTGGACCCATTGCTACTTCACTGGCGGCATCGCTGGGTCCGCGACTGCGCAACCTCGTTCTGGCCGCTTCACGCTATGTTCCCGGCTTCAAACGTGTCTTTCCCGAACTGGTGTCGTGGCGGAAGTTGGATGACCCCGTTGAGCGACTGGCCGGTCACCGGCGGAATCTGGAACTGATGATGCTGGCGTATCCGGAAAACATTGACGCGCTGGCGGTGTATATCCAGTCGGTCAATACCCCGAAAGGGCGCATTTACGGCAAGCGGATCAACCCCGGCACCAAGCTGCTGGAGTGCCTGCAGCATGTGCGGGCGCAGGGCCGTGTCACCGGCATCTGCGGGCGTGATGACCAGGCCGCCGCAGGCATCATGGATCAGCAGGAAGCAGGCTTGCACGCCGTCCAGCCGAACGGGCGTTTTCATGTCATCGAAAAAGCCGGGCACTGGATACAGTATGAAGCGGCAGAGCGATTCAACGCATTGACGCTGGAAGCCCTGGCACATCCGCAACGATGAGCTGCGAGTCGCGCCTGGCAGAGGAAAAAAAAGGGCCCCGAGACGTGGGGCCCTTTTTTGTTCCGGACGAACTGCTTGCGCGGGCGTTACTCCTGAGGCAGCTTCAGACGCTTGTAGTCTTCGACCAGTTGGGCAGCTTCCTTCCGTATCCTGGTCATGAATTGCTCGTTCGAGCCCTTGAAAGGCTCCAGTTCGTTGTTGGCCATGCGCGTCTTCCATTCCGGCGTGGCGCCAGCCTTGACGAAGCCATCGCGCAACTTCGCAATCATTGGCGCAGGAATGGTGGCAGGCGCAAACAGTGCATGCCAGGATGAGGTGTTCATTCCCGGATAGCCCAGCTCGGTGAAGGTTGGCACATTGGGCAGGATGCTCGAGCGCTCCTCGCCGGTGGTCGCCAGGCCCTTGATCTGCTTGTTCTGCATGCGATTGCGGGCGGTATTCAATGTGGCGAAGTACACATGCACCTCTCCGGCGAGCAGGGCAATGGAGACGGGGTCGCCGCCCTTGTACTGGATGCCCGTCATGTCGATGCCGGCCATTTGCTTGAAGCGCTCGGCGTTCAGCGTGCTGCCAGCAGCGGCGCCGATCCCGCCATAGTTCACCTTGCCCGGATTGGCCTTGGCCCAGGCGACGAATTCGCCCAGCGTGTTGGCCGGGATCGAGTCGTGCATGATGAGGCCATAGTGTGTCTGGCCAAGCACTCCAACCGGCGTGTAGTCATCGATCTTGTACAGAGGGTCCTTGAAGGCGACCGTGTTGCCGACGAAACTCGTATTGGCCAACAGGATGCTGTAACCCATCGGCTGGGCGCGATAGACATCGCGCAATGCTGCGAGGCCGCCGCCACCCGGCTTGTTGTCGATGATGAAATTGACGCCAAGCTGTTCGCCAAGCTTGCCGCCGGCGTATCGTGCGTTGGCGTCGGAATTGGAGCCCGGTGCATACATGGTTACCAGGCGAATCGGCTTGTTCGGGTAGTCCTGTTGGGCCCAGGCGGCACTGATGCCGAGTGTGGCGCCGGCCATCGTTCCGACGACAGCAAGCAGACGAATAAAGGCCGCGTTTTTCATGTGATCCTCCTTTGAATATCCGATCAGGCGATGACCCGGTTTGTGAAGTTGTCGGGGCCGTTCATCGCGGAATACAGCGCAGGCGATGCCGGGCGCCGTATTCTGGGCGGGCGTCCCGGTCATGCCGTCATGCGGTCGATGGTAATTAGCTTATCACGCTGCAGGCACGTGCGTCCGTACCCGTCCCTGCACCACCCGGTACCGCTGGACTGGGTTTCCTGATGACCTCGCCCGCAGAGAAAGCGTCGCAGTCGCAGGTGTAATCTGATTCGCCCCCCCGGTTGTGACAGGCGGTTTGGGGCCTGCGAGTTGGGGTAAAGTACCCATTGAAATCACCGACCCGGGAGCTTCAAGTGAACAGGAAAAACATCGTCATTGGCGCGGCGGTGATGCTCGCCATGATGGCCGTCTTGCCGCCGGCCCATGCACAGAAAAAAATGTACCATTGCGGCAGCGTTTATCAGGATCGTCCCTGTGATTCTGCGCCGCCGGCAAAGCCCGGGGCCGCACCGCAGCCGGTCAGTGCGTCGGCTGCGGACCAAAAGGCAGCCGCGCAGAAAAAATTGCGCTGCGAGAATTACGCGCGGCAGGCGGATGAACTGCGCGATCGCCAGAAAGCCATCCCGAAAGACGCGAATATGTACGACGCGCAAATCAAATCCCTGGACACGCGCATGAAGGGTGACAGCTGCTAGCGCTGCGCTTGCCGGCGGCGCCCCGCGCCCTTTCGTGGCGGAATGACCTCAAACGTGCGGCAGCCCAGAATGCTGCCGCTTTTCAGGAATTATTTTGATAATAATTTATTCCTTAACGCTCATTGTTAGTCATATAGAAATTTAAAGTGATCATATTTTTACTGAGTTCTGCAGAGGCTGGCCGGCATGACTGAGGCCAGCGAAAAGAATGTGCTGGGCGGCCCCTTGCTCGCCTGCAGCTATGCGCCGCTTACGGGTTACTTTCGCGACGGCACCTGCGCCTGCCACGGCGAGGAGGGGGTTGCGCATCTGGTTTGCGTGAAGGTCACCGATGAGTTTCTTGAGTTCAGCGTCTCGCGCGGCAACGACCTGGTGACGCCGATTCCGGCCATGCGTTTTCGTGGCCTGAAGCCGGGGGATCGCTGGTGCCTGCATGTGCTGCGCTGGGTGGAGGCGCTGAAATCCGGTGTTGCGCCCGATGTGGTGCTCGAGGCCACGCATGAAGGTGCGCTGCGTTTTGTTTCACTGGGAGCGCTGAAGGCGCACGCTTACGATCTGCACTAGGGCGTTTTAATTCTGCGCCAACACCGTCAGCACCAGTGCCGCCGCACCCGGCAGCGCCTGTACCCAGAGAATGCGCCTGCTTGCCGTGGCCGCGCCGAAGACGCCGGCGACAATCACGCAGGCGAGAAAAAACATCTTGGTCGAGTAGCCGTTTTCACCCTGCAGCAATCCCCAGGCGAGGCCGGCGGCGAGAAAGCCGTTGTACAGGCCCTGATTCGCGGCCAGTGCCTTGGATGCGCGCGCGAACTCCTCAGACAACCCGAAAATCCTGCGGCCCACGGGCTTGTCCCAGAAAAAAATTTCCAACGC
The DNA here is from genome assembly GCA_945885335.1 of Bordetella parapertussis. Taxonomy (GTDB): domain Bacteria; phylum Pseudomonadota; class Gammaproteobacteria; order Burkholderiales; family SG8-39; genus CAIYPG01. The sequence goes on along the minus strand of CAMCYY010000043.1, from coordinate 358 downwards.
CATGAATCCGGTGTGGAGCAGTGCGACCAGGATGACGGCGCTGTCAGCGAGGAGGGTCATCGTCAGTCCTTGCTGCGCGAGCACTGGAAAATCACTTCGTAGGCCTTCTCCGCTACCGCATCATCAGCGAGGCAGGCGATGGCGGTGATGAAGTCGTGCGGTGCGCCCTGGATCATCATGTCCGAGACCCAGGTGTGCACGATTGCTTTGCGCTTTTCATCGGGCAGCGACAGCAGATCCTGCAGGCGTGTGTTCATCGATTGGTCATCGCAGGCGGTGCGCAGCAGCGTGATGAAGCTGTCGACGTCGCCAACCTTGTTTGGCCGCTGCGGCCGGTCGGGTGACGGGTGACTGTCCT
>CAMCYY010000042.1 GCA_945885335.1 Bordetella parapertussis | reverse complement strand
CGGCACACCGGGCCTAGCGCATTACGGCATGCCGTTGATCGCTGCCAAGCGTTGGATCGTCGATTGCGCTTACTCCACCGTCGCTCCGGAAACGCGGATTGCCTCTGCAAACACGCTGATCTGCGCCTTGAGGTAAGCCCGGAACGCCTCCGGCGTGCTCGTTTCCACATCCACACCTTGCTGATCGAACTGCGTCTTCGCTTCTTCTGTGCGCAGCACGCGCAGGATGGAGGCGTGCAGTTTGTCGACGATGGGTTTGGGCGTTCCGGTGTTGGTTGCCATGCCCTGCCACAGCGTCATCTCGAAGCCCGGAATCGTCTCGGCCAGCGTCGGCAGGTCCGGAAAATCGGGCGAGCGTTTTGACGAAGTCACCGCCAGCGCACGCGCTTTGCCTGTCTTGATCAGCGGGCCCAATGAGGGCAGACCGAGGAAATACATCTGCACATCACCGGCCAGAAAGGCGATGAGTCCGGGCCCGGTGCCCTTGTACGGGATGTGCACCACGTTCAAGCCGGCCTTGTGCACGAACAGGGCTGCCGCCATGTGCGTGCCCGTGCCGTTGCCGGATGAGGCGTAGTTGAGTGCTCCCGCCCTGGACTTGGAGAGTGCGATCAGCTCCTTTACCGATTTTGGGGGAAGGTTTGCCGGCACAGCCAGCAGGTAAAAGCCGGTGGCCATTTGCGAGATGGGCTGGAAGTCCTCCATCAGCTTGTAGCCCAGCTTGTCGTACAGCGTCTCCGATGCGGCCTGTGCCTGGGTCAGCATCACCAGGGTGTACCCGTCTGGCCTGGCGCGCGCCGCAGTCGCCATCCCCACGGTGCCGCCCGCTCCGGCCATGTTGTCGACCACAAGAGGCTGACCGAGATCCTTGCTCAGCCAGTTGGCAATGATGCGCCCCAGCACCCCGCTACTGGAGGCGGGGCTGACGCCCTGAATCATGCGGATGGGTTTGCTGGGATAGTCCTGCGCCTGGGCTTGCAACGGCAGCGCACACAGCATGCTGGCGAAAAGGCCGGCGCATCCGAGCAGGCCAGGGATGCGAGATGTAAAGACTGAACGACGCTGCGGCAACCACGATGTGTCCATGACCCCTCCTTTTGTCTGGTTGTGTGCTCATCCCCTCTTGTTCCGGGGGGGGGATTCATAAACCTGTATCAGTGAAGCCCTATGCTACCGGAAGTGTCGTCCCCGTATCCGAGGCACGTTTGATGGTGTCGGTGAAATGGTGCAACTCGACCGCTGTCTCGAACAGGGGCAGGCGCGCCGGTGGTTTGCCCGTGCGGATCGCCTCGGCGAACAGCGCATACATCTGTCCGACGTTGTACGGGTCTCCCTTGGGAAAGTCCGTCGGCACGAAGTTGTAGCGATCGGGCAGCGGCAGTTCCTTCAATTCCTGACTTTTCTGCGCACCGCGAATGCGCAACATCTCGCCGCGTTGCGATGAGATGTTTCCGGTGGCGGTCAACGTTCCTTCAGTGCCGTAAATCTCCATGCGGAAACCGTTGCCGGCCCAGGGCACCGCACCGGTATGAACGGAGGCTACCGCGCCGCTTTTGAGCTGCCCGCTGACCAGAATGTTGTCGGGCGAGCTCACCTCCACCGTCTGCTGGGTGTCAGGCTCATACCATTGCTTTACCTGGGTAGTGACGTTGCCGGCCACGCTGGCGAAATCGCCCACCACGAAGCGCAGCGCGTCGATGGAGTGGCCGTTGGCGATGGTGAGCGTGTTGGCCCCGAGCGTGAAATCGCGCTGCCAGCTGCGGCTGGAGGGGCGCTGCGCCGGGCCGTCGCGCAAGGTGGCCACGTTGCAGGCAAGCACCCTGCCCACGTAACCCGTTTCGATGAGTTCCTTCATGTACAGCAGCGCCGGGCTCACGCGCGACTGCAGGCCCACGGCGGCCAGCACACCTTTCTTGCGGGCCAGTGCCGTCATCTCCTCGGCCTCGGACGTGGTGCGCCCCAGCGGCCACTCGGTGTACACCGGTTTGCCGGCCTGGATGGCGGCCATGGTGGGGCCGTAATGCGAGGGCACGCGCACTACCACCACCACAGCATCGATCTCGGGCGAGCGCGCCATCTCGGCGGCATCGCTGAAAGCCAGCTTCGCGCCAAAGTGCTTGCGCGCCGCCTCGGCAGTGTCGGGTTTGGTGGTGCACACCGCAGTCATCTCGACATCGGGGTGGGCCATCACTGCCGGAAAGTGCGATTGGGATGCCCAATGTGAATTGACATTGGCGCCGACGAAGCCGAGGCGAATCTTGCTGGCCATGAGGAAGTCTCCTTGGGTGTGTAACGCATTATTGCAGAGAAGTGTGCCAGGGAATCCGGTTGCATATTGGCCGGTGTTACATTGGCCAGGGCAAACAGAAACTGAAGGCACGCATTGGCCACAACGAACCAGGCCTCCGAAGCGGGGTCATTACAACTTCACCGCGCCCACCCCGTGCTGGGCATTGCGCTGTGCCTGTGCTCCCTGCTTTGCTTCGCCTGCCTCGATACGACCACCAAGTATCTGGTGGCCAGTTACAACGTGCCGCTGGTCGTCGCGATCCGCTACATCGTCAATTTTGCGTTGCTGCTGTTGATTCTGGCGCCACGCCACGGGGCGCAGCTCATCCATACCGAGCGCACCGGGCTGGTGTGGGTTCGTGCCGGGTGCCTGGCTTGTGTTTCCCTGTTTCTCGGACTGGCCCTGCAGCGCTTGCCGGTGGCTGAGGCCACCGCAATGATCTACGTTGCGCCCATGCTGATTGTGCTGATGGCAAGGCCGATGCTCGGTGAGCGAATAGGGGTGCTGGGATGGGCGGCCACGGTGACCGGTTTTTTCGGCGTGCTGCTGGTGGCGCGACCCGGTGCCGGGCTTGATACGCTGGGTGTTGTGCTTGCCCTGTGCGCGGCCGCCATGAATGCGACCTATCAGCTCATGTCGCGCGTGCTGGCACACACTGAGCGCACCATTGCGCTGCTGTTCTACGCGGCCCTTGTGGGCTCTGTCATCTTCGGCCTGGGGCTGCCCTGGTACTGGGAAGGCGTCGCGCCGAGCAACCTTCAGATCCTGCTGTTCATCAGCCTCGGTGTTAGCGGCGGGCTGGGGCATTTCTTCCTGACCGCCTCCTACCGCTTCGCGCCTGCATCCCTGCTGGCGCCGGTGAGCTACATGCAGTTGCTGTGGGCCGGGCTGCTTGGGTGGATGGTGTTCGGGCACGTGCCGGATGGACTGACCGTGCTTGGCATGCTGGTCATCATGGCCGCCGGGGTGATGATTGCGTTCAAGTCGCGCGGGAGTCTGGCCAGAGCGTGAGTGGAGGTGAAGGGTCAATGAAATTGTGGTCTATTCCGGGTGTCGCGGGAGTTCGCTGGTGCACTTGGGCAAGAAGCCCTCTTAAAAAAACCGAGCCCGGTGTTGCCAGCGGGCTCGTGTTTTCCAGAAAAGACCTTGGATTCCCGCTTGGCCGTTCCTCGAAACTGCGCCTCGCGTTCCCGCGAGGCTTGTTTTCGCGGGAATGACGGTATGGAGGGTGCGTGTGCGCGCGCGATCAGGCGGGTACGGCTGCTTTGTTCATCGCCGCCGCTTCTGCGCGCTCCCGATACAACGAATTCCTCACCACCTTCCCGGGCAGGGCACCCGTGGGCTTGCCATCCTCAATCAGCACCTGCCCGTTGACGATGGTGCACATCACGCCTTCAGCCAACTGCTTCATGCGCCAGGCGCCGCCGGGGAGGTCGGCGATTTTTTCTTCAGGCATGGCGCGTATGGTGTCGGGGTCGAAGATGACAATGTCGGCGGCCATACCGGGGCGCAGCAGGCCGCGGTCGTAGATGCCGAAGCCCTGCGCGAGGTCGAAGCTCAGTTTCTTGACGGCTGCTTCGACGGACATGATCTTGTGCTTCCTCACCCAGTGTCCGAGCAGGATGCTGGAGTAGCCGTAGCCGCCACGGAACTGCACATGCGCGCCTGAATCGGACAGGCCGATGAGGGCGTTGGGATGGTTCAGTATCTGACCCATCACCACGGGGTCGAAGCCGCGGATGCCCTGCAAAAATTCAGTGTCGAGCTTTTCTTCGACGACGAGATCGAGCAAGGCGTCGATGATGCCCTTGCCGGTGGCCGCAGCGAGTTCGCGCGCGGACATGCCTTCGTATTTTTTGTTCTTCTCCAGCTTGGTCTTCTGCACCCACACCGTGTCGGGCCAGTTCTTGCCGAGAATGGTGTTGCCTTTGATGTCATTGGGCCAGTCGATGAGTTCGTGGTGGATCTTCTTTCTGAACTCGGGGTCCTGGTAGGCCTTCATCTTCTCTTCGTCGGAGGCAAGCAGCACCAGGTGCCAGCTAGGCACGCCGCGGAAGGTCTGGCAGTTGTGCATGTTGAAGTCTGAGGTGACGGTGAGCGGGCTGCAGGTGGGGTAGGCACGGATGCCCTTCTTCATGGTCTCGTCGATCAGCGCGATGTGGTCTTTCCAGGCTTCGGGGTTCTTCAGTGTCTGGCCGAGCTGGTTGTAGATGAAGGGGCGGCCGGTCTTCTCGGAAAGCCGCGAAAGCAGGCGGCTCTTTTCCTCGACGTCCTTGCCCGAGGCGGCCTGCAGCACACCGGTGCCCAGATCGCCCACGACTTCGGCGAGGGCGAACAGTTCTTCTTCCTTGGCCCAGCACGAAGGCACGCGTGCGCCCTGCGGATCGTAGTGGCCGGTGCTGAAGGAGAAGGACAGGCCGAGCGCGCCGGCTTCGATGGCTTCCTTGACGTGGCCCTTCATCTGCTCGATTTCGTCCGCGGTGGGGTCGCGGCCCTGGCTCTCGTCGCGCATGACGTAGTGGCGGATGGGCGTGTGACCGACGATGGCACCGACGTTGACGCCGAGGCGCTTGTCGATGGTGTCGAGGTATTCGCCGAAGGTCTCCCAGGTCATGTTCACGGTCTTGAGGGTGTCCATGGGGATGGCTTCGACGTAGGACAGGAATTCCGCGACGCGCTCGCCCGTTCCGGGGCGCACCGGCGCGATGCCGAGCGAACAGTTGCCGAAGATCACGGTGGTGGCACCGTGGTAGCAGGAGTAGGTGCAGAGCGGATCCCAGGTGACCTGTGCGTCGAAGTGGGTGTGCGTGTCGATGAAGCCGGGCGCCACGACCTGGCCTTTGGCATCGATGGTGCGTTTGGCGTCGCCTTTCAGCTTGCCGATGTCCACGATCTTGCCATTGCGGATGCCGACGTCGGCGCTGAACGCGGGCATGCCCGAACCGTCAACGACGCGGCCGTTCTTGATGAGTAGGTCGTATGCCATGGTGCTCTCCTTTGAATGCTGTTCTGGTTCGTATGCCGGTATGCATGGCCGCCCTTCTGCGAGGGCTGTGCTGCTTGCAGTCCTTCCGCGGATCTGCCGTGATTTGCCGCAGTAGTCGCGGGAGCGTGCAGTTTAACGCCAAGCGCGCAAAGTCGCGCGGCCCGGTGCGCGGCTTGATTTTTCCGGGCGGGCCGCCATAATTCAGCACATGCCTATCTACGAATATCAATGCAAGGGGTGTGGCCGGGACTTCGAGGCGCTGGTGCGCTCATCGACCCGCGTCGAGTGCCCGCACTGCCAGTCGACGACGCTGGACAAGAAACTGTCGGCGTTCTCCACGCCGACGGCCGCTTCCACTGGAGTGAGTTCGTCCGGGATGCCTGTTGCACCTGGTGGTGGGGGCGCGTGCGGCACCTGCGGGAGCCCGGGTGGCCCCGGCTCCTGCGCCTTCCACTAGACAGTTCGCTGCCTCATCGCTGAGCCGCTGTAGTGGCGCCTGCTTGCCGCTCAGCGCAGCGGCGCCTTGCCGGCCATCTGCTCGAATTTCAGGAAGTGCTGTTTCGCCAGCGCCACCAGTTGGGCTTCGGAGGGTGCGTCCACGGTTTCCCATCCGACGATCTGCTTCAGCATCCCTGAGCGGTGCTTCTCGACGTAGTGGCGGAAGTCGGCCTGCGCCTGATGCGAGCCGGTGATAAGCAATTCCGGAATGCTGGCCAGGGCGGTGCAGACTTCGGCGAAGAATTCGTGTTCGCTGCGCACCGAACTGCCGTGCTGGCGCGTGTAGTGCGCATGGGCCTTCACCTTGTGGGCCTCGGTATGGTCGGCATCGAATTCGATGATCTGCGCGGTGTGGTGGTCTATGCGGATGACGGCGTGGGTGAGAGACATGTTTCTGCTCCTAATGGTATGGGTTCTGCCGGACAAACAGCAATTTTCTGACTTGAGTTAGATCGTGAATCTGAACTTCTAGTTTCATGTTCGGTCAAACCCCGGTTCGCTGTTTTGACCGGGATCAACAAGGCGACGTTGGCGGGAATAGAGGATAGAATTGCACTGGTGTACTTGCGGTGCGCCAACGCACACAATGCCCGGAAACGTCGGGTTCATTGGCTCGCAAGAGATCGATAAAAGACCGGGGCGCCCGGCCCTGGGAAAATTGTTTTGTTACAAAAGGAGGCGCAATGAAAATCACGTACAAGTCTTTCATGGCAATGGCAGCACTGACGCTGCTGCCAACATTGTCGGCGAGTGTCCAGGCCCAGCAGTATCCCAATCGACCCATCCGCCTGGTCATTCCCTACCCGCCCGGTGGCGCCACTGACATCATCGGCCGCTCGGTCGCAAACAAGGTGGGTGAGTTTCTCGGCCAGTCGGTGCTGGTGGACAATCGTCCCGGCGCCAACACGGCGATCGGCGCGGAAATCGTCGCCCGGTCCCAGCCTGACGGTTACGCGCTGCTGTTCGCAACGCTGAGCACCCTGGCGATCAATCCGGCAACCTATCCCAAGCTGCCCTACAGCCCGCTGAAGGATTTTGCGCCGGTGGCGAAACTGAGCGAATACCCGTACTACTTTGTCGCCCGTAACAATTTCCCGGCCAAAACAATCAAGGAACTCGTGGGCTATGCCAAGGCGAATCCGGGCAAGGTGAGCTATGGTTCGAGCGGCAACGGTTCACCTGCGCATTTCGGCGGCGTGATGCTTGAGATCGCGACGGGGGTCAAGATGATCCACATTCCCTATCAGGGCAATGCAGCGGCCAACAACGACATGATGGGCGATCGCCTCGACATCAACCTGACAGGCCTTGCCTCCATCGCCGGGCTGGTGAAGGCGGGCAAGATGCGGTTAATAGCGGTGGCCGGTTACGAACGCGATCCGCGCATGCCCGATGTGCCGACGGTCATCGAGGCCGGCTTCAAGGACTATTGGGTCGGCACCTGGTTTTCGATTGTGACCAAGGCCGGCACGCCGCGCCCGGTGATTCTCAAGCTGAACCAGGAAATCAATCGTGCGCTCAGGGACCCCGATGTGGCCAAACCGCTGACCGCGCAGGGTTACGATCTGGCGCAGGGCACTCCCGAGGATCTGGGCAACCTGATCAAGAAGGAAATCCCGCGCTGGGCTGCGGCGGCGAAGGCTGGCAACATCCGGTTCAATTGATGTGTAATCGATAACATTCCGCCTCGCCGGAATGCCATCAACAAAAGCCCGCTCCACGGAGCGGGCTTTTTTCTTTTATGGCCTGTGACGTTTTTATGCTGGATCAAAGCGCGTAGACGCGCTAGTGATAAAATTTGATCAGTCATTGGGGAGTACCCAGCTTCCGCAGCGTTGGTTCGGCGGAGGCGATTGCGTCAACATGCTTGGCCTGAATTTCGGCCATGGCGCATTCAACCCGCGGCGGTGCTGCGGATTCGGCGAGACCTTTGACATGGCGTTCCAACCGGGATCGGGCGGAGGCGCCGTGTCATTGGTTATTCGTTTCCTTCCGTCCGATCCGTCCGGTGAACTGCCATCGAAACCTTTCTTGTTTCCACACTCGTCGTTACGGTCGGAGAGATCGGCGACAAGACCCAGTTGCTTGCGCTGATGCTGGCTGCGCGTTTTCGCAGGCCCTGGCCGATTTGCGCCGGGATTCTGTTTGCCACCTTGCTGAACCACGGCCTGGCTGGATTGCTGGGCGGCTGGGTGCGATCGGTGATGGACCCTGACGTTCTGCGCTGGGCTCTTGGCATATCCTTTCTGGCCATTGCTGCCTGGGCAATCAAGCCGGACACGCTTGAGGAAAAGGACGCAAATCCGCTGAGCGGCTATGGCGTGTTCGCAGTGACTTTCGTTGCGTTCTTCCTCGCTGAGATAGGCGACAAGACCCAGGCCGCCACGATTGCGCTGGCAGCGCGGTACGACAGCCTGATTGCGGTCGTCGGTGGTACCACGCTCGGTATGCTCATTGCCGATGTGCCGGCCGTGCTGCTGGGGGGGCAGGCTTCGCTGAAACTGCCATTCAAGGCGATTCGCTATGTGGCGGCGGCCCTGTTTGCCATCATCGGCATTGCTATCCTGGCAGGATTTTCAATCTGACCGGAACGGTGCGCGCCTCAGTTGGTGCGTGCCTGATTCCAGGGCATTTTCGCCAGCACCAGCGCCATGGTGCAGGTGTCGCTGGCGCCTGAATACACAAGGCCAGCGCCAATGAAGGCGGCCAGCGCATAGAACGCGGGATGCAGCAATGCGCCGCCCGCGATGCCAAGCAGCGCAAGGCCGCCGGCGGCGATGCGTACCTGCCGTTCCATGGACATGACCTTGCGTCCTCCCTTGGTGACCGGGAGCCCCTCCGCCTGCCAGGCATTGGTGCCGCCATCGACATGCACCACCTTCTCGAATCCCGCGGCGCGCAGGCGCTCTGCGGCGAACTGGCTGCGCGTGCCGGTCTGGCAGATGCAGTACAGTATCTCATCCATCGGCACATCAGCCTTCAGTGCTGCGCCATCAAGGCGGTCCAGAGGAATGTTCGTGGAGCCGGCAATGCGCACTGATCCGAATTCGGCGGGCGTGCGCACGTCGATTAGCCGGGTCGTGCCGCCGGCCTGCCATTCGGTTGCCAGTTGTCGTGCCGAAATGTTGCGCGCCGTGCCGGCGTCCGGCAGGGCGCGGAGGCTGCCAGGAGCCGTAGAAGCACTGCCACCGGCAAGGTTGGCTGGCACTGCCTCATGGATTTTCTTCGGCATCGGCAGGTTGAGCGTTTCCATGGTGTGAACGAACTCGGCCTCGCTCTTGCCGGCGATGCGCGCGTTGAACTGCTTTTCCTCGCCGATGCTGCTGACGCGCCGGCCCTTGTAGTCGTGGCCGGGATACACCAGCATCTGATCATCCAGTGTGAACAGCCTTTGCGTGATGCTGCGATAAAGAGCCTGTGCGCTGCCGCCCTGGAAGTCGGTGCGGCCACAGCCGCCAATCAGCAGCGTGTCGCCGGTGAATACGCGATCGCGCCACAGGAAAGATACGCTGCCCGGCGTGTGGCCGGGTGTGGCGATCACCATGACCTCCTGATGTCCGAACAGCACAACGTCTCCGTCGGTCAGCAGACGGTCATAGCCCTGCGCGTTGCAGTCGCGCGAAACGGCGGTTTTTGCGCCGGTGGTGTTGCGTATGGCCGTGGCCGCAGTCACGTGGTCGGCATGCACATGTGTCTCCAGCGTCCAGCGCAGGGAGAGCCCGTGTTCGCGCAGCAGCGCGAGGTCGCGTCCCGCTTGTTCCATTACCGGGTCGATCAGCACCGCTTCGTGCGTGGCATCGTCGGCGAGCAGGTAGGTGTAAGTGGAGGATTCAGGATCGAACAGCTGTCTGAACAATGCCGACCTCCGTTATTGAATGACCATAAGTGTGATAACAAATACTTCTTTAATGCTTATGGATAAACGGTAGTTATATCCATATTGATCATAATAAAGGATTGATGCGGCGCCTGCCAGCTTCGCTTACAGCAGGGCATCGACCAGGCGCTGGCGCGCGATCTGCTGCGCCTGGGCCACCATGCGATCCAGCAATTCCTTGCAGGACGGAATGTCCTTGATCAGGCCGAGCACCGGGCCGGAACTGAATGCGGCGTATTGCGGGTCGCCATTCTCATAGCCGACGCGGTTGCGCTCGCCGCTGACCAGGTGGCCGAATTCCGGGTATCCGGCACCGGGCTGCTTCTCGATTTCGAGGATTTCGAGCGAAGCCTTGTTCCTGAATACGCGGCGCGGCCGGTTGATGGATTTCATGATGTGCACCGAGCCGCGCTCATCGGCATCCACCAGGGCCTGCTTGAAGGCTTCGGGAATCGGCGCCTCCTTCGTGGCCATGAATCGCGTGCCCATGTTGATACCGTCTGCGCCGAGCGCCAATGCTGCTGCCAGACTGCGGCCGTCACCCATGCCGCCTGAGGCCAGCAACGGTACCTTGATCTGGTCGGCGGCAACGGGGATGAGCACCATGTTGCCGACCTCATCGCGACCCGGGCTGCCCGCGCACTCCCAGCCGTCCATGCTGATGATGTCGCAGCCGAGCTTTTCTGCCGAAACGCCATGACGTACCGCAGTGCACTTGTGGATGATGGTGATGCCGGCCTTCTTGAAGATGGGGATGAAGCGCTCGGGGTTGTTGCCCGCCGTCTCGACGATTTTCACACCGCTTGCGGCGATGGCTTCGGCATAGGCCTCATAGGGCACCTTGTTCGGTCGTGGCGTGAAGGTGAGATTTACGCCAAAGGGCTTGTCGGTCATGCCGCGGCAGCGTTCGATTTCCTTGAGCAGCGCTTCAGCGCTGGGTTGGGTGAGGGCGGTAACCATTCCCAGGCCACCCGCGTTGGAGACGGCAGAGGCCATCTCGGCACGGCCCACCCAGGCCATACCGCCGCAGACGATGGGATATTTGATGCCGAGCAATTCGGTGATGCGTGTCTTCATGTTCTTCTCAGTAATAGATGGCTTTTCCCGGCCCGCCGCCCGCAGCGATGAGGTCGCCGTTGATGGCGATGGATTTTGGCGAGGCGAGGAAGGCGACGATGTAGGCGATTTCGCTGGCATCGACCAGGTGCTTGATGGTGTTGCCGTCGGCCATTTCCTTTTCGACCACGGCTTCAGCGACGTTGCGCTTTTTTGCCAACTCGGCGATGCGCGCCGGGGTGCGCTCGGTGCGTGTCGTGCCCGGATGCACCACGGTGACGTTGATGCCGCTGGGTCCGAGTTCCTCGGATAGGTTCTTGGTCATGGCCACCACCGACACGTTGCGCATGCTTCCAACCACGTTGCCGCTGCGGCGCGCCGCCATGCCGCTGATATTGATGATGCGGCCCCAGCCTTTTTCCTTCATGTAGGGTGCCACGGCCTGGGCGCAGCGAATATAGCCCATGACCTTGGTGTTCATTTCGCCGTGGAAATATTCTGCAGTGAGCCCGGCCAGTTTGGGCGCGGGCTGCGAGCCGCCGGGCTGGGCCGCAGCGTTGACCAGAATGTCGATGCCGCCGCCCAGTCCTTTCACCGCTTCGGCCATTGCGGCGTTCACGCTGTCCGCGTTCGTGGTGTCCACGACGACTCCGACCACCGTGCGACCGCTTTCTTTGGCCAGTTCGGCGGCGGCGGATTTCAGACGTTCCGGGTCGCGAGCCAGAATGGCGACGTCTGCACCTTCGCGTGCCAGTTCGCGCGCAATGGCCTTGCCGATACCCCGGCTGCCGCCGGTGACGAGTGCTCGTTTGCCCTTCAATTGAAGATCCATGGGGTCCCCTTCCTTTGAATTGATTGTGTTGATGATACTGGTGCTTCATCCCGCCACACGGCATTCATGACAGATCGGTCAAAAAATGCTAAGGCGTTTACCTGGAGGTGCCGCTAAATTCAGCTTCCTCTGAAGATCTGCAGGTATGCTCGCGCAAAAAAAACGGGCCGCAGATGCGGCCCGTTTTACTTACTTGAAGTTAGGTTCATTCCGGTTTGATGTTGGCCGACTTGATGACCTTGGTCCACCGGGTGTTTTCGTCACGGATGAATTTCTCGAAATCCTGCACGCTGCCGCCGCCCGACTCGGATCCGTCATTCTTCAGGCGTTGCTGCATTTCGGCGCTGGAAAGGGCCTTGTTGGCATCGGAGTTGATCTTCTTGATGATCCATGCCGGTGTTTTGGCTGGTGCGCTGAATCCGTTCCATGCCACGGAGGAATAGCCCTTGAGTCCGGACTCGTCCATGGTAGGCACATCGGGCAGTGCGCTGATGCGTTTCAGACTGGAGGCGCCCAGCGCGCGCAGCTTGCCAGCCTGGATCAGGCTGAGCACGGAAGTAGTCCCGTTGAACACGAAGTCGATGCGCCCGGCCATCAGGTCGGTCAGCGCTGGCGCATTGCCCTTGTACGGGACATGCTGGGTTTTGACTTCGGCGAGTACATTGAACAGTTCGCCCGAAAGGTGTCCTGCACCGCCCACGCCGGAGGAGCCGAAGTTCATGGTGCCGCCCTTTGACTTGGCCAGCGCAATCAGCTCCTTGATCGATTTGGCCGGCAGGTTGGGCGGTACCACCAGCACGAACGGCGACGTGTTGATGAGCATGATGTGCGAGAAGTCCTTGGCCGAGTCGTAGGGCAGCTTGCCGGCGAACAGCGCGGGGTTGATGCCGAAAGCAGCGGTAGTGACCGATAGCACATGGCCATCCGGCGTGCCCTTGGCCACGATGTCGGTGCCAATGATGGTAGCGCCGCCGCCGCGGTTGTCCACCAGAACTGATTGGCCCCAGAGCTCCGTCAGTTGCTGGCCCATGGTGCGGCCGATGATGTCGGTACTGCCGCCCGCAACATAGGGCACGACCAGGCGCACAGGTCGGGTCGGGAAGGTCTGGGCAAACGATGCGGACGATGCCAGTGTTGCGAGGGTGCCCGCAAGGGCGGCAAACGTGGCGACGACAAATCCTTTGTTCTTCATGGAATTTCCTCCTTAAGCGTGATATTGGCTGCTGCCTTCATGAGGCAGCAGCCTTTTTACACGCTTTTGCCGTGTTTGGCTTGGCAACGGGGCTGATTGATTGTTGAGGTGCCCCGGCTGAGGACGAGCCTATTCTGGAATGATGCCGATCTTCTTGACCAGTGCCTGCCAGCGCGTGATCTCGGAGACAACCAGTTTTTCGAACACTTCGGGCGAGCTGCCAACCGGTTCGCCACCGTCGCTCTTGAGCTTGTCGGCGACATCCGGCGACTTGACCATCTTGGCCACTTCCGCAGACATGAAATTGATGATGGGGCGCGGTGTACCTGCAGGTGCCGACCAGCCGTGCCAGGTGTTGAGGTCGTATTCGGGGAAGCCGGATTCCGCGACGGTGGGCAGGTCGGGCAGCACCGCGGAACGGGTACTCATGCTGAGCGCAACGGCGCGCATCTTGCCGCTGCGGATATGCGGCAGTGTCGAGAGCACATTGCCGAACGTGGTTTGCACGCGCCCGGCCATGAGGTCAATCAGCACCGGGCCCGTGCCCTTGTAGGGGACGTGGTGCACCTTGACATCCGCCATGTCCGCAAGCCATTCGACGGCAAGGTGTGTGAAGCTGCCGGTGCCGCCGACGCCTGCGCTGAACTTGGTCGGATTGGCTTTGGCGTAGGTCACCCACTCCTTTACCGTCTTGATCGGCAGCGAGGGATGCACCAGCAGCACATAGGGTGCGCGCGTCACTAGGGAAATCGGTGCAAACGCCTTGATCGGATCATATTGCAGCTTGGTTGCCAAGGCCGGGCCGAAGGTGAAGCTGGGCGTGGTGGCGAGCAGGGTGTAGCCATCCGGGGCGGCCCTGGCAACATAGGTAAAGCCGATCTGGTTGTTGCCGCCGGTCTTGTTTTCGACGATGAAGTTTCTCTTCAGGGTTTCGCTCAGTTTGGCAGTGAAGATGCGCGCCTGGATGTCGGTGCCGCCGCCGGGTGATTGCGAAACAATGACGAGTACGGGCTTGTTGGGGTAGTCGCCGACGCTCTGTGCATGGACAGTGCCAGCGGACATGCAGGCTGCTGCAATGCCCAGACTTATGGCGGATTGGTTCAGTTTCATGATTCCTCCTTTTGGAATTAACGGCACGCAAGCTGCGAACCGGTTGAGCTATACAACGCTTGAAACCGATGTGCAGCCGACAAAATTTTAACGAGAATCATTATGCGGGAATGTGGGCTCGGCGGATATTCACACAAGGGCAATGCTGCTTTGCATCGACGGGCAAGTTTATTTCCGGGCGAGCGCCCGTGCCGTTGACAAGACCGCATTCTTGCGGGCTCGTTCAATTAGTCCGCGGCGCAGACAGGTTGGAGCAAAAGCCTGAAAGCGCCGCGAAGAATCCAAGCACTGTACTTTGGTCGGGCCTGCGTCTTAGATCATGTTGGCGGTGCGCTCCGAACGGCCCACCAGTTCTTCCCACAGGCCATCGGTTTTTTTCTGCACGGCCATTCCTGCATCTGTCGCCAGTTCGTACCACAGCCCGCGTCGCATTTCCTCGGCGAGTTCTCCCGGACGCCATACCACCATGCCCGCGATGAAGCGGGCGTGATGGGACTCCGACTCGATGATGCGATCCACTGTATCGCTGTGCATGGCGAGGAACAGGCCGGGGCCAAGCGGGATGGAACCTTCGCCTGGGCTGTCCTTGCGTTCCACGAGGGCGAAAATCACATCGGTGCCGACCGGCCCGCCGAGAAACACAGGATCAGGCACTTTCAGCGAGGGCTGGTGTTCAGGGAAAACCTGGCCGAGCGTGATTTTCGTCGGCTTGTTGATGATGACGCCGACTGAACTTCCGTCAGGCATGGCCCTGGTGACCACGATCGAGGCGCCGTAGAGCGCGTGCTGCAACTCCGGGCGCGCCACCAGCAGCATGGTTTCTTGTGTTTGCGTGCCGGTAGCCGGGGGCGCGTCAGCAGCGCCGGATGGGGCATTCCAGGCCATAGCTGCGACCAAAAACACAATTACTTCCATGCAGCGCCTGTACTGTATTTGGGCCATGACGATATCTTTCACAAAGTTTTAGGCCCTCCATTCACCGTGCCGAAGCACGGCAGATTCTCTGATTGATGTGACGCAACAAGCATGCCGGAAGTTCCCCGGGGAGTGAAGAATCTTGCAGGGCTGAGCTGCGCTTAGGCCACAGCCGGATGCAACTGGGGGGTATTGGTGCATATCGCAAAGGCCCTGTCCGTCATGGGGCGTGCCGTTGTGCGCCTTGGTTGTCATGGTCGGGGCAAGACTACAATGCTGCTTTTGCTGGCCGTATCGAAACATGCCCACGCTAAGCCGCGCCCTTTACCGTGCATTCCTCAGTCTGCTGCACCCGAAAATGCTGGCCCTGATGCTGCTGCCGGTGGCTGCAGCCGTCGCGATCTGGCTTCTGGCTGCCTTTGTGTTCTGGGGGCAGGCGCTGGTCTGGGTCGACGCGCGCATCCACAGTTGGGACGCGCTGCAATGGTTGATGGATTACTGGCCGCTGACGCTGCTCGCAGCGCACGTCGCAGTGCTGGTGCTCGCGCTGCTGATGGTGCCGGTCATTCTTGTGACGGTACTGCTCCTGACCGGCATATTTGCCATGCCAGCCATGGTTTCCCATGTCGCGGTGCGAAATTATGCGCAGCTCGAAAAGCATCGCGGCGGAAGTTTCGCCGGCAGCGTGTGGAGCAGTTTCGCCGGGCTGTTCTGGTTTCTGCTTTTGGCGGTTGTGACCTCGCCGCTGTGGTTGCTCCCGCCGCTATGGCCCTTGCTTTCAATCGGACTGCTTGGCTACCTGAACCAGCGCGTCCTGCGTTACGACGCCCTGGCGGATCACGGCACTGCAGAGGAGATTGCACAGATCCTGCGCGAGGACCGCTGGCCGCTGTTCTGGCTAGGTGTTGTGGTGGCGATAGCGGCGCATGTGCCGCTGTTCGGGTTCTTCTCGCCCGTATATGGCGCACTGGCTTTCATCCACTATGGACTGGCGCGTCTGCGCGACATGCGCGCGCGTGCCAGCGATGCCATTCCGGGACAGGCGACGCGGGTTTATGAGAACCGTATTGAAAGGGGCATGCTCAGATGATAGGCGCACTGATAATCGGCGATGAGATCACGCGCGGTCGCCGCCAGGACAAGCATTTCGCGAAGCTGATCGAGATCCTCAAGGCGCGCGGCATGCATTTGGACTGGGTGCAATACCTGGGCGATGATCCGGCGCTGATCACGGCCACGCTGAAGCGCACCTTTGCATCGGGTGACATCGTGTTCAGCTTTGGCGGCATCGGTTCGACGCCTGACGATCACACGCGCAAGTGCGCAGCGGATGCCGCCGGCGTCCCCTTGCAGCTGCATGCCGATGCCGAGGCGGAGATACGCGCGCGCTTCGGTGCGGAGATCACGCCGCAGCGTCTGAGGATGGGAGAGTTTCCGGCAGGCGCCGTGATGATTCCCAATCCCCACAACCGCATCCCCGGTTTCACGTATGGCGAGCATCATTTCGTGCCGGGCTTTCCCATAATGGCCTGGCCCATGGTGGAGTGGGTGCTTGACCATCGCTATCCCCATCTGTTCAATGCTGCGCCGGATGCCGTCGATTCGGTCATCGTCCACGGCCTTGCCGAGAGCAACATCACGCCGCTGATGCTGGAGGTGGAGGCGCGCTTTGCGGGTCTGAAGAGTTTCAGCCTGCCCACCATTACGACCGATGGCACGCGCGGCCACATCGAGTTGGGCGTGCGCGCGGCGCCCGGGCATGTTGCCCCGGCAATGGAAATCCTCCGGGCCGGTGTAGTCGGGCTTGGTGGAACGTGGACTGCGCGTCCGGCGCAGTAATCCTGGCGCCAGGCGGAACCCCAAAAGAAAAAAGCCCCGGCAAGAGCCGGGGCTTCCCAAAATACGCCTGCGGAAAGGAGGAGGAGGAGAACCGCGAGGCGCGTACTGCGTGGGCAATCGTTACTACTGCAATTCTTTAAGCGGCCTTTTTCTTCGTCTCTTTCGCAACCGCGGTGGCGGCGGCGAAATTGGATTCGGCCAGTTCGGTCGCCTGCTTGGCGACCTTGGTCATGCTGTCATATGCGGTGTTCGCTGCGGCCAATGCTGACTTAACGGCAGCAATGGCAACATCTGAACCCCCGGGGGCGTTCTTGGCGGCTTTGTCGAGCATGGAGACCACGCTCTTGTTCATCTCGCCGGCCTGGGACTCGACCATTTTCGTGACTTCGCTTTGTGACTGGGTGGCCACGTCGTAGACGTTGCGCGAGTAGGCGATGACCTTCTCGAGCGCGGGCTGGGCGCCGGCGGCGCTGACATTCATGAATTCCTGCGCGTCCTTGGCGTTCATCAACGCCTTGGTATGGGCAACGCTGTCTTCGAAGGCCGACTTGGTCGCGTTGAAAGTCAGCGCGGAGAGGCGTTCGAAAGCGGCAAACTGGGTGTGCGCGAGGCCGATCAGCGCCTCAACACCCGCCTTGTTTGTAGCAACCACTTGATCTGGTGTTACGTACATATTTGGCTCCTTGAATGGTGGAATAACGTCTAATCTGTCTGTGCTGCTGATTCTGTGTTGTACTGCTTCCAAGGCTTTTTATTGCACCGCAACAATTTCAATTCTACAGATGAAAATAGCCGTGTCAAGGATTATTTGTTGCGATGCAATATATTTTTGCGCCATGAATCAAAAACGTTTAAAAACAGTTCGTTGACGCTTGTCTCCGGGGCGGTGCTCAGGCGGGCTTGTGGGTAATCACTAGCACTTAAGTCTTTGAATTGTTTAAAAATTTACTTTGGAGCTTTTAAGGCCATGTCACAAACTCCCGATTTTCCTGCCGCAGCCCGATCCCGGCACGCCCATGTGCTGCCGCCTTCGGTCTATGGTCTGGTGGCGGCGCTTTCTCTGGTGTGGGGCTTCAACTGGCCGGTGATGAAGATCGTGCTCTCGGAAATGCCGCCCATGCATTTTCGCACCTGGTGCTTGGCGCTGGGCGCGCTCGGCCTGTTTGCGATAGCGCGCCTGAACGGCCTGCCGGTGCGCGTGCCCGAGGGCAAATGGGGAAAATTGATCCTGATTGCGGTGTTCAACATGCTCGCCTGGAACATCCTTGCGGTGTACGCGGTTGGCATGATGGATTCGGGACGCGCCGCCATTCTTGGCTACACCATGCCGGTGTGGGCCATGCTGCTGGGCTTCTGGCTGCTGGGCGAGCCGGTGACTCGGCGCAAGCTGGTCGGGCTGGCATTGGGCATTACCGGCATGCTGCTGCTGATCGGCGGAGAACTCAGCGCGGTCGGGGCATCACCGCTGGGCGCTTTCCTGATGATCGCGGCGGCAGTTACCTGGGCGTTCGGCATCATCATGATCAAGCGCTGGCCGATCGGTCTGCCCATGACTTCGTTTGGCGCCTGGCAGATGGCCCTGTCGCTGCCGCCGATGCTGCTTGGCGCGCTGTTGTTCGAGGAGGGGAGCTTCTCGCCCTTCACCCTCAGCCCCCTGCCGCTGGCCGGCCTCATCTACAACGCCGCGCTGGCCTTCATTTTCGGCAATTGGGCGTGGATGAAAATCGCCACCATCGCGCCGGTGGGCGTGTCCTCGCTGTCTACGTTGCTGATTCCGGTGGTCGGGGTGTTCAGCGGCATGCTGGTGCTGGGCGAGCAGCCACACTGGAATGACTACGCGGCGCTCGTGCTGGTTTGTGCTTCGCTGGGGACAGTGCTGATGCCATCGCGCAAGTAGGCAAGCGGCTGTATTACATCAGGGCGGGCAGGGCGCGTGTCCGCGGCACGGCTTTGACGTTCCAGTGTGCGCGTGCCCAGCCGAGGATTTCAGCGGCGTCGGCGCCAACCAGTCCGGCAGGCGGTGCCTGGCCGAGGAAGGCAAGCGCCGAATTCAGCGCCTCCGCCGCGCGGCGCTCGGAGATCGCCGTGGCATAGGTCTGTTTGGAGAGTTTTTCGCCCTGCGCGTTC
>CAMCYY010000041.1 GCA_945885335.1 Bordetella parapertussis | reverse complement strand
CCATTGCTTGCCTTTCAAACTGTTGCAGCGTCGGTCTTATCGTATTGCACCTCGGGGTTGGGCTCAACATCGGAATGATCTGCCCTTACTTCGTGCGCCACGTTTATCTTGATAATAATAGTTATGGAGACACTCTCCAATTGGCTATTTATATTTATTTATGATCACAATATATTTATGATTTTGTGATCACCGAACGCCGCTTCAACGCGTCATTTTTGCGGACCCCAAAAACAAAAAGGGGCCGTGAGGCCCCTTTTTGTTGCGCTATGCCAGGCTTTAAGCCGGATTCGCATCCTTCTTGACGGTTTCCACAACCTGCATGGGCGCGTTCAGGTCCGCGGGGGGCGGACGGCGTTCGCGCTTGGCTGGCTTGAATTCCGGCTCAGGCGGCATTTCGGCCTGCACATTGGAACGTGTCTTTACCATCACCAGGCCGCTTTCATCGAGGGCGCGACCGATGTCCACGGCAGGTGCCGCGGGTACCGCTACGGCAGTAACGACAACCGGTGCGGGCGTGGGGACATATGCGGGTGTTGAAACAGGTACCGGTGCTGAAACAGGCTCAGGTACATACACGGGCTGCACGGGCGCTGCCGCAACCGGTGCAGTTTCCACTACGACCGGCGCAGGCGCTTCGTAACGCGGCTGCTCGGCAACCGCTGCAATGGTTTCCGTTACCGCTTGCACCGGAGCGGGCGCAAAGACCGGAGCAGCAGATACGGCTTCGTTGGAAACGGCCACGGCTGCGACGGGTGCAAAGCTTGCAGCTATCTCCGCTGTGGCGGGATTCTCAGCAGACTGCTGCATGGCCGGCGGATTCTCCTGCTGTTCCCTGCGCTGACCGCCCTCACGTGGCTCGCGTGGCTCACGACCCTCGCGGTCGCCGCGATCGCGGCCACCACGACGGCGACGGCGTTTTTCGCCTTCCTGCGCGGGCAATCCTTCGCCGCGTTGTTCCGGACGATCATTGCGTAGTATCTGCTCGCCGTTGTTGCCTTCGGCCATGTTGGCCTGGGCAGGTGCCTGCTCGCGACGCGGTTCCCGTTGTTCTCTGGGCTCCCTCGGCTCCCTCTGTTCACGAGGCTCCCTGGGCGGACGCTCCGGACGACCTTGCTGCTCGGGGAGCGGACCGCGATCGGTACGCTCTCCACGTTCAGGACGCTCGCCACGGCCCTCATTGCGACCTTCGGTGCGTCCTTCCGGACGTCCCTCGGCACGCGGACCGCGCTCACCGCCGCGGCCAGTACGACCGCCACGCCCATTCTGTCCGTCACGCCCACCACGACCGCCGCGTCCATCACGGCCACCGCGCTCTCCACGCTCAGTGCGTTCGCCACGGCCTTCCGGCGATGCGCCGCGTGCTGCGGTACGGCGCGGTTCTTCATTCACGGCCGGGCGTGCTGCGTTGCCCTTGAACCAGCCGAGAATCTTGCCGATGATGCCGCCGGAGCGTTCTGTTGCCGGTGCTGCCTCGGCAACAGGGGCGCGGGCTGGCGCCGGCATGGGTGCTGTCTGGCCCGGTGTAAAGTTCTGCACTGCAGCTTGCGGACGAACCGCCTTGACCTCGGCTGCGGCTGCCTGTTCTTTCTCAGCCTCTTCCGGAATCGTGACCATGTTGTAGGAGGCCGGCAGTGCGCCTTCCTGGTTCAGGTCATCGTGGCGCAGGCGTTCCACCTTGTAATGCGGTGTCTCAAGATGGATGTTGGGGATCAGCACCACGTTCACCTTGAGGCGTGCCTCGATGGTGTGGATGTCGGCGCGCTTCTCGTTCAACAGGAAAGTGGCGACATCCACCGGCACCTGTGCATGCACGGCGGCGCTGTTTTCCTTCATGGCTTCTTCCTGGATGATGCGCAGGATATGCAGGGCGGTGGATTCGGCGCCGCGGATGTGTCCGGTGCCGTTGCAGCGCGGGCAGGTGATGTTGCTGCCTTCGCCGAGGCTCGGACGCAGGCGCTGGCGTGACAGTTCCATCAGGCCGAAGCGCGAGATCTTGCCCATCTGCACGCGGGCACGATCGTAATGCAGCGCATCGCGCAGGCGGGTCTCCACCTCGCGCTGGTTGCGCTGGACTTCCATGTCGATGAAGTCGATGACGATCAGGCCGCCAAGGTCGCGCAGGCGCAACTGGCGGGCGATTTCATCAGCCGCTTCGAGGTTGGTGCGGAATGCGGTTTCCTCGATGTCGTGGCCGCGCGTGGAGCGCGCCGAGTTGACGTCCACCGACACCAGTGCTTCGGTGTGGTCAATGACGATGGCGCCGCCCGAGGGCAGGGTGACCTGGCGCGAGTACGCGGTTTCGATCTGGTGTTCGATCTGGAAGCGCGAAAACAGCGGCACATCGTCGTGATAACGCTTCACGCGGCTGGCGTTGTCCGGCATGACGTGCGCCATGAACACCTGCGCCTGTTCGAAGATGGCATCGGTGTCGATAAGGATTTCGCCGATTTCCGGATGGAAGTAATCGCGGATGGCGCGGATCACGAGGCTGCCTTCCTGATAAATCAGGAAAGCGCCCTTTTGCGAGTTGGCCGCCGCTTCGATCGCGGTCCATAACTGCATCAGGTAGTTCAGGTCCCACTGCAGTTCTTCGTAGGAGCGGCCGATGCCGGCGGTACGGCCGATGATGCTCATCCCCTGCGGGACGGGCAGCTTGTCCATGATGTCGCGCAGCTCGTTGCGGTCCTCGCCCTCGACGCGGCGCGATACGCCGCCGCCGCGCGGGTTGTTCGGCATCAGGACGACATAGCGTCCGGCCAGGCTGATGAAGGTGGTGAGGGCCGCGCCCTTGTTGCCGCGCTCGTCCTTTTCGACTTGGACGATGAGTTCCTGACCTTCGTACAAGGCGTCCTTGATGCTGGCCTTGCCGACGTCCACGCCGGACTTGAAGAAGGCCCGGGCGACTTCCTTGAATGGCAGGAAGCCGTGGCGGTCCGTGCCGTAGTCGATGAACGCAGCCTCGAGGCTGGGTTCGATGCGGGTGATGACACCCTTGTAGATGTTGCTCTTGCGTTGTTCTTTGCCAGCCGATTCAATGTCGAGGTCTATCAGTTTCTGTCCATCGACAATGGCGACGCGTAGTTCCTCGGCCTGCGTCGCATTGAATAACATGCGTTTCATTTTTGTTCTCCCGCGCGCGCGGGGCAAACCATGAGCCTGTATTTAAGGTGTCAGGCTGTCATCTCATCTTCGTACATAATGGTTGAACGGGATGCTTATGGTTTGTCGGTATCGGGGTTGTAGGGCTGTTCTGCCGGCGCCCTAACCTTGTTGAAGGTTGCGGGGCGCATGTCAGGCAGTAGTGCCGGAAGTCTGCCGATGCTTTTGGCGCGCTGTTTAAAGTACTATCAATGGTCTAAATGACCAGCCAGTTTTCCGCCTCGGGTCCTGGCGCGCGTAATAAATCAGCACTCTGCCGATTCAAACGCCACGCTTCAGCCGGGGGACAGAGTCGCCGGAGAGGGCTTCAGGCGGCGGTACTTTTTCAGGGTACCGTTAAAGTGCCGGGGCCACATGACCGGTTGTCCCGCAACGAGGGCGGTCCGGAGATTATAAGGAAAATGAAGGATTTAAACAACGTAAGGCCCCCGAAGTCTCGCGGATCGCGCGGACCGGTCAGTGCCAGGGTCGTCAGGCCGCCCCCCCCCAAGACTGCCCCGCCGGCTGCCCCCCAGGTGGTCGGGCCGGCGGCGGCTTCAATGGCGGTCGTGGACGCCGGTCAGGCCGACCAGCGTGTGGATAACTTCCTGCTGCGGGTCTGCAAGGGCGTGCCGCGCAGCCACGTCTACCGCATCCTGCGCAGCGGCGAGGTCAGGGTCAACAGCAAGCGCGTGGACGCCACCTACCGATTGCAGGAAGGGGATAAGGTGCGCATCCCTCCCGTTCGCATTGCCGTCCGCCCTGAAGTGAAGGCACGTCCGGTCGAATTCCCCATCGTGCATGAGGATGAAGTTCTGCTGGTTATCTCCAAGCCATCCGGAGTTGCCGTGCATGGCGGAAGCGGGATCAGTTTTGGCGTCATCGAAAGCCTGCGTGCGGCTCGTCCGCTGCTGAAGTTCCTTGAACTGGCGCATCGGCTGGACCGCGAAACCTCAGGCTTGCTGGTGTTGGCCAAGAAGCGCTCAGCACTGACGGCACTGCATGCGGATTTGCGCGAAGGCCACATGTACAAGCGCTACCTCGCGCTGGTGCATGGCAAGTGGACGGGACCGAAGCGCAGCGTGACTCTGCCCTTGCGCAAGTTCTTGTTGAAGAATGGCGAGCGCCGGGTCAGCGTCGACCGCACCGAAGGCGTGGAGGCGCGCACGGATTTTCTTGTGGAGCGGGCCCTGGGTGATTTCACACTGCTCTCGGCGGAGTTGCACACCGGCCGCACGCACCAGATACGTGTGCACTTGTCACATCTCGGATTTCCGATTGCCGGTGACGACAAGTACGGTGATTTCGAACTGAACCGCGTGCTGTTGAAAAAAGGCCTGCCGCGCATGTTCCTGCATGCCACCGAACTGCGCTTGCGTCATCCGGTCAGCGGCGAAGAGCTGCGGCTTGAAGCCCCGTTGCCGCCAGAGCTCGAGAAATTCGTGCGCAAAATCGAAGCCACTTGAAATGAATGCGCGCCGCTTCGAATTACTGGTGTTCGACTGGGATGGAACCCTGATGGATTCCACCGCGCTGATTGCTGCCTGCATACAGGCGGCGGCGCGTGATTTGGGTCTGCCGGTGCCTGACCATGCCACCGCCAGCCACGTGATCGGCCTGGGGCTGAAGGACGCGCTGAGCTATGCCGTGCCGCAACTCGCGGAGGCTGATTACGCCCGGATGAGCGAGCGTTACGGCCATCATTTCCGGGCCAGTGATACCGCGGTGCCCTTGTTCGATGGCACAAATGAAATGTTGTCAGATCTGTCTGGTCGTGGCCATTTGCTGGGCGTCGCCACGGGGAAAAGCACCAAGGGCCTGGAGCGTGCCATGGCGGCAACCGGCATTGCGCGGCATTTCGCAGCGGTGCGCTGCGCCGACCGCTGCACGCCCAAGCCAGCGCCGGACATGCTGCACGAACTGATGGACGAATTTGCAGTGCGCCCTGAGTCCACGCTGATGATCGGCGACACCACCCACGATCTTGAAATGGCGGCCAATGCCGGCGTTGCTGCCGTCGCGGTCAGCTACGGCGCGCATCCGCGCAATTCGTTGCTGAAGCTCAACCCGCTGGCCTGTGTGGCCAGCACGGCCGAACTTGCCGCATGGCTGAAACAGAACGCATAGTTTGCGACAGCAGCGCGCTGGCGGATTCCGGCGAGGGTGCGCGCTTCGAGGTCGTCCATCTGGGCGAAAAAACGCCGGCTTTCGTGGTGCGCTACGAAGGCAGGGTGCATGCCTATATCAACCGCTGTCCGCATGTGCCGGCGCAACTGGACTGGGAGCCCGGTCGTTTTTTCGATATGCAGGGCGTGCTTTTGATATGCTCGAATCACGGTGCCATATTTCTTCCGGAGTCCGGAAGATGCATAGGCGGTCCCTGCAAAGGCAGGAATCTGGTCGCGCTTCCGGTCGAAGAGCGGGACGGCAAGGTCATCTTTAAGGAATTCGAGCATGGCGGAAGACGCTAATCAGGGCGGCAGTGGCTGGGAGCGGCAGGTCATCGAGAAGCTTGCGCTTGAAGCGGTCAAGGAACAGCGGCAGGCGCGGCGATGGGGCATTTTCTTCAAGCTGCTGGCATTCGGCTATGTTGCCTTCCTGATCCTTCTTGCGCTCGACTGGCGTGGCGATGCCGAGGGCATGTCCTCGGGCAAGCACACAGCACTGGTGGATTTGACTGGCGTGATCGAAGCGAAGGGCGATGCCAGCGCAGATCGCCTGACTGCAGCATTGCAGAGTGCTTTCAAGGACAAGAATACGCAGGGCGTAATCCTGCGCGTGAACTCCCCCGGCGGAAGCCCTGTGCAGGCGGGAGTCATCTTTGACGAGATCCGCCGATTGCGCGGGATCTATCCGAACATTCCGATTTATGCGGTGATCGAGGACATCTGTGCCTCGGGCGGCTATTACGTGGCTGCCGCCACTGATCGCATCTATGTGGACAAGGCCAGCATCGTTGGTTCGATCGGCGTCATCATGAGCGGCTGGGGCTTTACCGGGACCATGGACAAGCTGGGCGTTGAGCGGCGCACCCTGACTTCGGGCGAAAACAAGGCCTTCCTTGATCCGTTCGCACCGCTGGACGACAAGCAGAAGCAGCACGCGCAATCCATGCTGGGTGAGATCCATCAGCAGTTCGTTGATGTGGTTAAAAAAGGTCGCGGCAAGCGCTTGAAAGAAGCGCCCGAACTGTTCTCGGGGTTGATGTGGACCGGCGCGAAAAGCATAGAGCTCGGCCTGGCCGATGCCCTTGGCAGCGTGGATTACGTGGCGCGTGAAATCATCAAGGCTGAGATCATTGTCGATTACACGCAGAAGGAAAATATTGCCGAGCGTTTTGCCAAGCGCCTGGGTGCCGGTGTGGCGTCAGGCCTTCAGGGCTATTCAGTGCGCGAAGGCGTCACAGTACGCTGAAGTAAGCGGCACCTCAGGCCGCGAACAGAAAAACCGTTGGCCTGTCCTTGAGTGAAGGCGACGGGCGGCGTCGCCAATCGGCAACGCGGCTTGTCACGATGGTTTCGTCGCTCAGGGTCAGGTTGCTCGCCACGCAGAGCCGTGTTGTTTCGCGCAGGGTGCGCAACAGCATGGCCAGCATGCGCTCGTTGCGATACGGCGTCTCGATGAAAATCTGGGTCTGCGCGAGACGCTGCGATTCTTTTTCCAGGGTGCGCAGTTTTTCAACTAGCGCGGCTTCTTCAACCGGCACATAGCCATGGAAGGCAAAGCGCTGGCCGCCCAGCCCTGAGCCCATCAGGGCCAGCAACAGGGATGACGGGCCGACCAGCGGTGCGACACGCACGCCGCGCTGGTGCGCAAGATGCACCAGAGGTGCTCCAGGATCGGCCACAGCAGGGCAGCCGGCATCCGACACCAGTCCGCCATCGGCGCCGGCGAGGATGGGCGCGAGCAGTGCGTCCAGGGCAGAGGCGGGGGTGTGTTCATCCAGGCGCTCGATGCGGATGTCCTGCAGCGGGGTGGCGATGCCGGCACGCTTGAGCAGCTGGCGTGCGATCTTGGGATTCTCTGCCACCAGGTAGCGCAGGGATAGCAGACGTGCCAGGACGGGTGCCGGGATGACCTCAACGGCATCGTTGTCGCCAAGCGTATTGGGCACTAGATACAGGATGCCGGGTAGGGCTTGCGCTGTCCCTGTCATGTCAGAGCACTTTGACGCCGTGTTCCTGCAGCAGGTCGACCAGGGCGATCAACGGGAGTCCGATCAGTGCATTGGGATCATCGCCCTGCATGCGGGCAATCAGCGCGATGCCCAGGGCCTCGGCTTTGGCGCTGGCGGCACAGTCATAGGGTTGTTCGCGCCGAAGATAGGTTTCAATGGTGTGCTCATCCAGCGGCCGGAACGTCACCTCGAATGGCACCAGGCGCTCAAGGGTCCTGCCGCTGCCGCTGTGGTGCACACACAAGGCGGTGAGAAAGCGCGCGCTCCGCCCCGACAACTGCCGAAGCTGGCGAACCGCATTTTCATGGTTGCCCGGTTTACCGAGGACCTGGTCACCCAGCACGGCCACCTGATCCGAGCCGATGATCAGGGCGCCCGGATAGTCTGCCGCGACGGCCATGGCCTTGGCTCGGGCCAGCCGCGTCGCGAGGGCTTCAGGCGCTTCGCCCGGTTGCGGGGTTTCGTCCACCCCGGGTTTGGCGACCTTGAAAGCCAGTCCCAGGCGTTCCAGCAGGGCGCGTCGGTAGGGGGAGGTGGATGCAAGGACGATGGCGGAGGGCGATGGCATGGGGGAGTGTAGGGGGTTATTTATATGGGGTTTTGCCATGGACAGGGCGGCCGGCAGCATGTGGTTCAGCGGCGCCAAAACGCTGGTAACGCCCTGAACAATTTGAGATTTCTTTTTGACACAGATCGGGTATTCATAATATCATGCGCCGCTTTCGTGGCCGGGCCCCGGTGCGGATTTTGCGGCTTGATGCCGCTGGGTGACGGATCGCTGGCATGGTGATAGACGGATTACAGTTTGCCCGCAGCTCTTCGGAGCTGGCCGGCGTAATCGATGCGACGCAGTTGCCGCGTCTTGCCGAGTTGCAGTGCCGGACCCCGGGGATACGTTTCCGGCTGAAGGGCGGCACGAACGAACGGGGTAAACCGTCTCTCGATGTGGCCTTGTCCGCTGCGCTGGAACTTACCTGTCAGCGCTGCATGCAGCCCCTGACGTTTGCGCTGGATACCGGCGTGAGTCTGGAGTTGTCGCGGAACCAGGCGGAAATTGAGGCGGCCGAGGATGAGGTGGATCGCATTCTGGCGAAGCGGGACATGGATGTCGCGGCATTGGTCGAGGATGAGGCAATTCTTGCCCTGCCGATGATTCCGCGGCACGAGTACTGCGAGGCGGCCCCGGAAGGGGAGCACCTTGCGGTCATTGAGGTCGGGACGGCTGGGCCGGCGTCGCCATTTGGCGTGCTGGCGGCACTGAAGCAGGACAGAAAAAAGCGCTGATCGCCTGCGCGTGTTTGTTTGTATTGGCCAGGCGGCATTATTGGCAACCGGATTCGGAACAGAATCGCAGTATCGAGCAAGGAGTATTGACATGGCTGTACAGCAGAACAAGAAATCCCCGTCGAAGCGCGGCATGCACCGCTCGCACGACTTCCTGACCGGCCCGACCCTCGCGGTTGAGCCGACCACGGGCGAGGTGCACCTGCGCCACCACATCAGCCCGAGCGGCTACTACCGCGGCAAAAAAGTCGCCAAGGCCAAAGGCGACTGATACCCGCAGCGGCGTGATCAGGGCCATCAAGGTGGGCCTGGGCGCCGCGCAGGTTGTCCTGCTTGGCTGCGGAAACATCGGGAGGAGCGGTCTCGTCCATGGGAATCATTGTGGCGATCGACTGCATGGGCGGGGATCACGGACCCCACGTGACCGTTCCTGCGGCGCTGGAGTTCCTCGCCGCCAATTCGGGCGCAAGTGTGACGCTCGTTGGTATCCAGGACAGGATTGAATCCGAACTGAAGAAACTCGGTGCGCAAGCTGGTCCGCGCCTGACCATCCGCCATGCCAGTGAGGTCGTGTTGATGGACGACGCGCCTGCGCAGGCATTGCGCAGAAAAAAAGACTCCTCCATGCGTGTGGCCATTGACCTCGTCAAATCCGGCGAGGCGCATGCCTGTGTCAGTGCCGGCAATACCGGCGCATTAATGGCGACCTCCCATTTTGTGCTCAAGACGCTGCCCGGGATAGATCGACCGGCCATCATTTCCGTACTGCCGTCCGTCAGCGGTCGCACCTACATGCTGGACCTTGGCGCCAACGTCGATTGTGAGCCGGAACACCTGTTGCAATTCGGGCTGATGGGGGCAACCATGGTCGGCGCCGTGGAGCACAAGGATCGGCCCACGGTTGGGTTGCTTAACATCGGCGAAGAAGCGATCAAGGGCAATGAGGTGGTCAAGCGTGCTGCCGAGTTGCTCAGGGCCAGCGGGCTGAATTTTGTCGGCAACATCGAAGGTGATGATATTTACCGGGGCAAGGTCGATGTCGTCGTCTGCGACGGCTTCGTCGGCAACGTTGCGCTCAAGACTTCCGAAGGTCTCGTGCACGTGCTGGCCGATGTGCTCAAGGAAGAATTTACCCGCAACTGGCTGACGCGCCTCGCCGCGCTGGTTGCACTGCCGGTGCTCAGGCGTTTTCGCAGCCGGTTTGATCCGCGCCGTTACAATGGCGCCACTTTACTGGGGCTGCGCGGCATTGTCGTGAAAAGTCACGGCTCCGCGGACAGCTTTTCATTCGAGCGCGCCATTGCGCGCGCTTTTGACGAGGTGCATAACGACGTGCTGAACAAGATTACCCAGCGCTTCTCCCAGGCGGAGGCGGCATGACGGTCTGGTCCCGTATCGTGGGAACCGGCAGCTATCTGCCGGTCAAATGTGTCACGAATGCCGATCTGGCAAAATCGATGAATACCTCGGACGAGTGGATACAGGCTCGCACCGGCATCCGGCAGCGCCATATCGCCGCCGAGGGCCAGTCATCAAGTGATCTCGCGCTGGAGGCTGCACGTGCGGCACTGGCATCAGCCAGCATGCAGGCTTCTGAAATCGATTTGATCGTGGTGGCGACCTCCACACCCGATTTCATTTTCCCCAGCACCGCCTGCCTGCTGCAATCAAAACTGGGCGCAAAAGGTGCGCCGGCATTCGATGTCCAGGCGGTGTGCAGCGGTTTTGTCTACGGGTTGACCATTGCAGACAAGTTCATCCGCTCCGGGCAGTACAAGAGCGCGCTGGTCGTGGGGGCCGAAGTGTTTTCGCGCATCCTCGACTGGAATGATCGTTCGACGGCAGTGTTGTTCGGCGACGGTGCCGGCGCGGTCGTGCTCAAGGCTGATACCGCCCCTGGCATCATGGCGAGCGTCCTGCATGCCGACGGTTCGCAGTCGGGCATTCTTTCTGTGCCGGGAAACATCTGCGGCGGCAAGGTGATTGGTTCGCCCTTTCTGCAGATGGATGGGCAGGCTGTATTCAAATTTGCGGTACGCGTTCTGGAGGACGTAGGGCGTGAGACATTGGCGCAAGCCGGTGTCGATGCGGGCGAAATCGACTGGCTGGTTCCGCATCAGGCCAATTTGCGCATTCTGGAAGCGACCGCCAAACGTTTCGGGCTGGACCGCAACAAGCTGATCGTGACGGTGGACCAGCATGCGAATACTTCGGCTGCGTCGGTGCCGCTTGCGCTCGACTGTGCCATCCGCGATGGTCGTATCAAGCCGGGTCACAAGCTTCTGCTGCAGGGCGTTGGCGGTGGCTTCACCTGGGGTGCGGCCCTGGTCCAGATGTAGGGGCCTACAAAAAAACACGTTTCGAGGGGGGCGAACAGTGAAGTTGGCAATGGTTTTTCCAGGACAGGGTTCTCAATCGGCTGGCATGCTGGCCGGATACGGCGATATGCCCGTGATTGCGGAAGTCTTGCGCGAAGCATCGGATGTGCTGGGACAGGACATTGCGAAGCTGGTTGCCGAAGGGCCGGCAGAAGAACTCAACAAGACGGTCAATACCCAGCCGGTCATGGTCACCGTCGGTTACGCCGCGTACCGCGCCTGGCTGGAACTCGGCGGTGCCGAGCCCGTCGTGGTCGCAGGCCACAGCCTCGGCGAATACACCGCGCTCGTGGCTGCCGGTGCCATGACTTTTGCCCAGGCCCTGCCGCTGGTGCGCCAGCGCGCCCAGGCCATGCAGGACGCAGTGCCTGCCGGTGTTGGTGCCATGGCGGCGCTGCTCGGGCTGGAGGACGATGCCGCGCGTGCCGCCTGCTCGGAGTCTGAGCAGAACGGTGAAGTGGTACAGGCGGTGAATTTCAATTCGCCCGGCCAGATCGTGATCGCTGGGCATGCCGCAGCAGTGCAACGAGCCATCGTTGCGGCGAAGGCCAAAGGCGCCAAGCGCGCGGTGATATTGCCGGTCAGCGCTCCCTTCCATTCATCACTCATGGCGCCGGCTGCGGCACGCCTGCACGAAGTGCTGAAGACCGTCGATGTGCAGTCTCCGCGGATTCCGGTGGTTCACAACATCGATGCGCAGACTCGCACCGATCCCGCGGCGATACGCGAAGCGCTGGTTCAGCAGGCCGACCATGCGGTGCTGTGGATGGATTGCGTGCGCGCAATTGCCGCAGCCGGTGCAACCCATGTCTATGAATGTGGTCCGGGCAAGGTGCTGGCGCCGCTATCCAAGCGCATCGTCCCGGGTTTGGAAGGCCTTGCAATGGCTGACCGCGCCGGCATCGACCAGGGTCTGCAACTATTCAGGAAGGCTTGAACATGCTGGAAAACCAGCTCGCATTGGTGACCGGTGCCTCGCGTGGCATAGGCAAGGCGATTGCAACGATGCTTGCGCAGAACGGTGCGCGTGTGGTCGGCACTGCCACCACGGAAGCGGGGGCGCAAGCCATTAACGAATACCTGACGGCCTCCGGTGGGGCCGGCAAGGTGCTCGATGTGCGCGACAGCGCGCAGGTGAGTGCACTGATCGACGAGATCGAAAAGGCGTTCGGGGCACCGGTGGCCATACTGGTGAACAACGCCGGCATCACCCAGGACAACATCGCCGTGCGCATGAAAGAGTCGGAGTGGGACTCGGTTATTGATACGAACCTGAAATCGGTGTTCCGCCTGTCCAAGGCGGTATTACGCGGCATGATGAAGGCGCGTCATGGCCGCATTATCAACATCACATCGGTGGTGGGTTCCAGCGGCAATGCCGGACAGATGAATTACGCCGCGGCCAAGGCCGGGATCGCCGGCATGACGCGCTCGCTGGCGCGTGAAATCGGCAGTCGCAATGTCACGGTCAACTGTGTGGCGCCCGGATTCATCGATACCGACATGACGCGCGCCCTGTCCGAGGATCAGAAAAAGGCCCTGCTGGGACAGATTCCGCTCGGCCGGCTGGGCAATCCGGACGATGTGGCCGCAGCCGTATTGTTTCTTGCGTCGCAGCAGGCCGGTTATGTCACCGGCACTACCTTGCATGTCAACGGCGGCATGTACATGGGCTGAGGCCGCCACAGGCACGGGCACGAATGCCGCGCGCATACTATTCTGCTAGAATGCGCGCTCTTCGAAATCAGGACTTCGCCACAAACAGGGGAAGGAACGGGAAAATGGAAAATACAGAACAGCGTGTCAGGAAGATCGTCGCCGAGCAGCTGGGCGTCAATGAGGCAGAGATCAAGAACGAGTCGTCCTTCGTGGATGACCTCGGCGCAGACTCGCTGGACACGGTGGAGCTCGTGATGGCGCTCGAGGAGGAATTCGAGACCGAGATTCCCGACGAAGAAGCTGAAAAGATCACCACGGTTCAGCAGGCGATCGACTACGTCAGCAAGAACGCCAAGAAGGGCTGATTCCAATTCACTGATCTGGTGCTGATTTGAGCCGTCGTCGTGTTGTTGTCACAGGTTTAGGCATTATTTCTCCGGTCGGCAACAGCGTTGCCGAAGCCTGGTCCAATGTCCAGGCCGGTCGATCCGGAATCGGCCGCATCACCCGGTTTGATGCCTCGACGTTCCCCTCGCAGATTGCCGGTGAGGTCAGGAACTTCGATCCCGCTACGTATCTGGCTGCCAAGGAAGTGCGGCGCTTTGATACGTTCATCCACTATGGCCTGGCAGCGGGGATTGATGCGCTCAGGGACTCCGGGATTGACCTCGAAAAGGAAGATCGCACCATGGTCGGCGCCTGCATCGGCTCCGGCATCGGCGGCCTGCCGCTGATCGAGGATACCCACGCCGCCTATGTCGCGGGCGGCCAGCGCAAGATTTCGCCGTTTTTTGTTCCTGGCAGCATCATCAACATGATCTCCGGGCAGTTGTCCATCATGCTGGGTCTCAAAGGACCCAATCTCGCAGTGGTTACCGCCTGCACCACGGCAAACCACTCCATTGGTGAGGCCGGCCGTCTGATCGAATACGGCGACGCGGATGTCATGGTCGCCGGTGGTGCCGAGTCCACGGTATCCCCATTGGGCGTGGGTGGATTCTGCGCAGCCCGCGCCCTGTCTTCACGCAACGACGATCCGCAAGCCGCCAGCCGCCCCTGGGACAAGGACCGTGACGGTTTCGTCCTGGGTGAGGGCTCCGGCGTTCTGGTGCTGGAAGAATACGAGCACGCCAAAAAACGCGGTGCCCGCATTTACTGCGAACTGGCCGGCTACGGCATGAGCGCCGATGCCAATCACATTACTGCGCCCTGCGAAGACGGGGACGGTGCTGCGCGCTGCATGACCAATGCGCTGCGCAATGCCCGCCGCAGCCTCGACGAAGTCCAGTACCTGAATGCCCACGGTACCTCCACGCCGCTGGGCGATGTTGCCGAGACGCTGGCGGTGAAGCGCTGTTTCGGCGATCACGCCAAAAAGCTTGCGGTGAATTCCACCAAGTCGATGACCGGCCACCTGCTCGGTGCAGCCGGCGGGATCGAGGCGGTGTTCACGGCGCTGGCCGTGCAGAACCAGATTTCACCGCCCACCATCAACCTGCACTCGCCGGGCGAAGGTTGCGATCTCGATTACGTCCCCAACGTCGCCCGGGCGATGAAAATCGATGTTGCCCTGTCGAACTCCTTCGGGTTCGGCGGCACCAACGGCACTCTGGTGTTTTCCAGGGTTTGACCCTTCCTGTCCGGCTGGATCTTCGGCCGTCCCGCAGCCTTGCCCTGGTGCTCGGCGTCCTGCATCTGATGGCCTTGCTGGCCGTGACCGTCAGCCTTTCCCCGCCCGCCCTTGTCATTGCTGCGATCGGGGTGTCCCTGTCCGGGCTGGCCATTGTCATCGGATTGCTGCGCCGTCCTTATGGCGGGGTTTACGGATTGAGGCTGGACCATGCTGAGGATGCCGACACGGTCGCCTGGCGGGATGCCGCAGGGCATTGGCACGATGCGGTTCTGGGCAATGACGGCTACGTTTCCACCTGGCTGATCGTCCTCAGTCTGGCCGGACAACAGGGAAGCGTCCGGGTGCTGCTGGCCCCGGACTCCGCCGACGCCGGGGCCTTGCGGACCCTGCGTGTCTGGCTGCGCGGACGGCATCGTGCCCGCCCCGGGAAATGACCTTACTTCGCACTGAACTATTTGCGCGGCCCCCGGTCTGTATTGGCAAGGCTGGGGTCAACGGTTGCCGGGCTATACGGCTATACTCGTGCCGCCTGTGGAGTGGGTCAGCCGGCGTCGCCAAGGTGCATCAAAAACAACGATCGGCGCCAGATCAGGGAAGGCGGGAATGAGTGACCGGGAAATAGACCGGCTGCTGGTGGAGCGCGCCCAGCGTGGCGAGAAGCATGCTTTCGAGCTTCTGGTGTCGAAATACCAGCGCAAGCTCGCCCGGCTGCTGACGCGGTTCATCCGCGATCCGGCTGAAGTGGAAGACGTTGCGCAGGAGGCCTTCATCAAGGCTTACCGTGCCTTGCCCTCGTTCCGCGGGGACAGCGCCTTCTATACGTGGCTGTACCGGATCGGGATCAACACCGCCAAGAATCATCTGGTGGCCATCGGCAGGCGGGCGCCGACGAGCACGGAGTTCGACGCAGAGGAAGCAGAGGGTTTTGCAGACGGCGAGCAGCTGCGCGACAACAACACGCCTGAGAGCGTGCTGATGTCCAAGGAAATCGCCAGCACGATCAACGCAGCAATGGACAGCCTACCCGAGGAGCTGCGCGCGGCAATCCAGCTGCGTGAAATCGAGGGTTTGAGTTACGACGAGATCGCGACCATCATGAATTGTCCGATCGGGACGGTGAGGTCGCGCATCTTCCGGGCGCGGGAAGTGATTGCGGAAAAACTGAAGCCACTGGTCGATGCCCGCAAGGACAGGCGGTGGTGACCTTGGCAAAGATTATTGGGGCGGTGATATGAGGGTGGTGACATGACTGAGCGAGTGTCGGCCTTGATGGATGGAGAGCTGTCCGGCGATGACGCCGGGCGGGAAGCCTCCCTGCTGCGTACCGACGAGGAAGCGCGCCGTGCCTGGAATACCTACCACCTGATCGGTGATGCCCTGCGCGGTGATCTGCATCGGGAATATGACCACAAGATCATGGCGCGCCTTGCTGGCGAGCCTGTCGTTTTGGCGCCGCAACCGCGTCGGCCATGGCAGGGTGGGGCGGATCAGCCGATTGGCCGCAACCGTGACTGGCGCCTTGTCCGCTATGCGCTGTCCGCTGCCGCCAGCGTTGCCGGTGTGGCACTGGTGGTATGGACTGCCGCACCGGTGCTGACGCCACCCGCTGAAATGCAGCTCGCCCGTACGACGCAGCCCGTACCGCGCCCGGTTTTGAGGGATGTCGGCACTGCCAAGGGTGTCGAAAACTACCTGCTGGCACATCAGAGCTACTCCCCGTCCAATGCCATGCAGGGCGTGGCGCCTTATGTGCGACTGGTTTCCGAACAGCGTGCGGAGTTGGCAAAATGATTCGCCCGTTCCTCCTGTTCCGTTTTTCGCTGCTGGGCCTTTGTGCTCAGCTGCTGATGGTCCAGGTGGTCGTTGCCCAGCAGTCGCAGGCACCACAGACACCACAGGCCCAGAGCGATCCAAAGGCGCTGCAATGGTTGCAGCGCATTTACACGGCGACGCAGAAGCTTTCCTATATCGGCACCTTCGTCTACCAGCACGGCCAGCAGATGGAGACTTCGCGGATCACGCGTTTTGTCGATGCCAGAGGCGCCCAGGAAAAACTCGAGTCCCTCGGCGGTATTCCGCGCGAAATCATCCGCGACAAGAACCAGGTGACCTGCTACTTACCCGAGTCGATGACCATGAAGATCGACCGGCAGAACGGCGACCGCAGCTTCCCCGCAATACTGCCCGACCAGATCCGCGACCTCACCGACAATTACACCATACGCAAAGGCGAGGTGGAGCGCGTTGCCGGCTTCGATTGCCAGGTGATCACGCTGCAGCCGAAAGACCGCATGCGTTACGGCCACAAGCTGTGGGCTGACCTCAATACCGGCATGCTGATCAAGGCCAAGACTCTGGATGAGCGCAATGAGGGGGTCGAGTCTTTTTTCTTCACGCAGTTGCAGATCGGCAATGTGGATCGCGAAAAGGTGAAGTCGCGTTATGCCGTGAAGGGCAGGGAGTGGCGCGTGGAGGATTCTGGCGCGATTGATGCGAAGCTGATCGACGCTGGCTGGATACTGCGCACGCCGCCACCCGGATTCCGCAAGATCGGCGAGGTGCGCCGCACCCTGGGCAGCACGGCCGGGGTCGGGCACATCGTCCTCTCCGACGGGCTGGCCGCGGTTTCGGTATTCATTGAGCCGCTGGCAAACCGGCAGGCCACGAATGCCGGGCTGGCGCGCCAGGGCGCCATAAACGTCTTCACCCGCCGCCTGGGTGACCACTGGATAACCGTGGTCGGAGAGACTCCCGCCGAGAGCGTAAAATACATCGCCAATGCAGTGGAGTACCGCAGGCCGCAGTAGTTGTTTACTGCGGCGATTGACCACGTAGAATTCGACCAGCAGCTTTGATCAATGCGCTGGTCGCCGGCTGCTGGCTTGAAACCGGCATGACCATCCCCAATCCAGGTACATCCGTTTCCGAGGACGCCAACATGGCAAAAAAGCTGCTCGTATTTGCGCTTCTGCTGTTTCCCCTTTTGTGGCCGGCGGCTGCGTCGGCACAGGCGCGGGAACTGCCCGATTTCACCGACCTCGTCGAGCGCCAGGGCGCGACTGTGGTCAACATCAGCACCACCCAGGTGCGTGATCGGCGCGGCGCGGGCAATTCGCCGATCCCCAACCTGGATGAGAACGATCCGCTGTTTGATTTCTTCCGGCGCTTTATTCCGAATCCGCGCCAGCCCGGCCCGAACCAGAGCCCCACGCCGCCGCAGCAGCCGCGTGAATTCGAAAATCGTTCGCTCGGCTCCGGCTTCATCATCAGCGCCGATGGCTACGTCCTGACCAATGCACACGTCGTGGACAATGCCGATGAAATTACCGTGCGCCTGACCGACAAGCGCGAATTCAAGGCGCGCGCCATCGGTGCAGACCGCCGCACCGACATTGCGTTGCTCAAGATCGAGGCCACCGGCCTGCCTGCGGTACGGCTCGGCGATCCGAACCGGCTCAAGGTCGGTGAATGGGTGCTCGCGATCGGCTCTCCATTTGGTTTTGACAGCAGCGTTACCGCCGGCATTGTCAGCGCCAAGGGACGGAACCTGCCCTCGGAAAACCTGGTGCCTTTCATTCAGACCGATGTCGCCATCAACCCGGGCAACTCGGGCGGGCCGCTGTTCAACATGCGCGGCGAAGTGGTCGGCATCAATTCACAGATCTACAGCCGCACCGGCGGCTACATGGGTGTGTCGTTTGCGATTCCCATCGATGTCGCCATGGAAGTGCAAAGCCAGTTGCGCGCCACGGGCCGCGTCAACCGCGGCCGCATCGGCGTGGTGATCCAGGAAGTCTCCAAGGAGCTTGCCGAATCCTTCGGGCTGGCCAAGCCGGTTGGTGCGTTGGTAAATGCCGTGGAGAAGGGCGGTCCGGCGGAGAAGGCCGGCGTGGAGACGGGCGACATCATCCTCAAGTTCGATGGCAAGGCGGTGACGAATTCCGGAGACCTGCCGCGCATCGTCGGTGCCACGCGGCCTGGCAACAAGTCCACCATGGAGTTGTGGCGCAAGGGTGCCGCAAAGGAAGTGGCCATTGTCGTTGGCGAAAGTCCGGAAGATCGTCTTTCGAACAATGCCCGTACCCCCGCCAAGCCGCCGGTGCAACGCGCTGCGAACCGGTTGGGCCTGGTGGCGAGCGACCTGACTGCCGAGCAGAAGCGCGACAGCAAGCTTGCCGGCGGCGTGATTGTCGAAGAAATCCGCGGCCAGCCGCGCGGCGAC
Organism: Bordetella parapertussis; assembly: GCA_945885335.1. Taxonomy (GTDB): domain Bacteria; phylum Pseudomonadota; class Gammaproteobacteria; order Burkholderiales; family SG8-39; genus CAIYPG01. Next base: position 343 of record CAMCYY010000041.1, on the reverse strand, counting down.
ATCCGTGCCGGTGACATCATCACTGCACTGACCGCGAAGGGGCAGACCACCGAGGTGCGTGGTGCCGAACAGTTCAACAAGCTGGTCTTGGGTCTGGACAAGGACATTTCCATCACGCTGCATGCGCGCCGCGCCGATCGCAGTTTCTTTGTCACGCTGCGCACCGATGCGCAGCGTGAATGAGGTGCTGCGTCTGACGCTCTACAGCCGCGTCTACTGTCATTTGTGCCACGAGATGGTCGATGCGGTGGAGGGGGTCCGGGTTGAAATCCCTTTCGATCTGGACATCCTCGACGTGGATGCCGACCCGGTTCTGGAGGCCCGTTTCAACGAACTGGTGCCG
>CAMCYY010000040.1 GCA_945885335.1 Bordetella parapertussis | reverse complement strand
CGTTGCAGGCACAACTGGCGGCAACACAGGCCACTGTCGCCGAGTTGCACAACCAGATGCGCCAATCCGCCGAGCTGATCAAGGCGCTGGCCGAACAGAACACCCAGCTCGTCGAGCGTATCGAGGCAAACCGGAGGAGGACGTTGTGGCTGGCGGTGATTACCATGATGATCGGGGTTGTGGCAGTCATGGCATTGACGAGCGGCGGCTGATTTGCGCTTGTCACGGGTCGGGCGCGTCCTGCCTGACCGTGTTCCGGCAATTGACCGGTTATGACGCTCCGCGTTATAGTTGCTCATGATCCTGAGTTTTCTCTCCAAGGATGCTGAGGCGATCTGGCACGGTGAGCCCGTCCGGCGGCTGCCTCTAGAGATTCAGACTGTTGCGCGCAGAAAGCTGCGGATGCTTAACAACGCGCGCCAGCTGGACGATTTGCGCATCCCGCCGGCCAACCGGCTCGAAGCGCTGCGCGGTGACCGGAAGGGGCAGCACAGCATCAGGATCAACGGCCAGTGGCGGTTGTGTTTTGTCTGGAGCGATGCAGGCCCCTCCGCTGTCGAAATCGTGGACTATCACTGAGGTCATCATGAAAAGACTGCCCAACATCCATGCCGGAGAAGTGCTGTTTGAGGAGTTCATGACGCCGATGAACATCAGCCAGAATGCGCTGGCCCGGGCCACAGGTGTGCCGCCACGGCGCATCAACGAGATTGTGCTTGGCAAGCGGGGCATCACCGCCGACACGGCGCTGCGGCTGGCGGCATTCTTCGCTACCTCGGAGGGTTTCTGGCTGGGACTTCAGGCCGATTACGATCTCGAAGAGGCGCGCCGCCTCATCTGCAAGGAACTGCTGCGGGTAGAGCAGGCGCGGGCTGAGTATCTGCTGGGCCCGCAGGTGCTGGTTTTAAGTAGACCCTGAAATGAAAGAATTTCGTCCTCTCAAGAATTCAAGTAGAGAAGGTGCATTAGTCTGCGATAGCGGTATTCGGGTGCCGCCGGGACACGATTGACACATTGACTACTTACGTACAATAATCTGTACCAGTACAATTATTTGGACAACCAGGCCATGGACGCCATTTCCTACAGCAATGCCCGCGCGCAGTTCGCCAAGATCATGGACCGGGTTAATAACGAGCGCGATGGCATCATCATCACGCGGCAGAACGGCTCCTCGGCCGTGCTGATGTCGCTTGACGACTACGAGTCATGGCAGGAAACCATTCATCTGCTCAGCAGCCCCGCCAACGCCCGCCGCCTCCTTGATTCGATTGCCGCGGAGAAGAAGGGCAAGGCGAAGGTTCGCAAGCTGACTGAAGTGAAGTGAAATTGCTCCGGTTTACGCCTCAAGGCTGGGGCGATTACAGCCATTGGCTGGCCGAAGACCGCAAAATGACCAGGCGCATCAACCTCTTGATCAATGACGCGTTGCGCGCGCCCTTTGAGGGTCTGGGCAAACCCGAGCCGCTCAAACATCTGCTGCAGGGTTGCTGGTCGAGGCGCATTGATGGTGAACACCGGCTTGTCTATTCAGTGGATGACGCAGGTTTGACGGTCCACCAGTGCAGATACCACTACTGATGCAGTCCGCCACCACTGGCCGCCTGCTCGTCGCCGCCCAGTTCACACTTATCGCCGGGCTGATCTGGCCGTTCACGCCGCAGGTGTGGTCGCCGCTTGCACTGGCATTGCTGGTGTCTTCGCTGCTGCTCGGCGTATGGACGCTTTGGCACAATCGTCCCGGCAATTTCAATATCCGTCCGGAGCCCAAGGCATCGGGGCGGCTGGTGACGGGCGGGCCGTACCGTTACATGCGCCATCCCATGTATTCTGCGCTGCTGCTGTTTGCCGCAGCCGAGGTGGCGGCCTACGCGGATGTGTGGAAACTGGCCGCATGGCTCTTGCTCGCCGCAGTGTTATGGGGCAAGACGGTGCTGGAGGAGCGCGGGCTGCGCGAAAAGCATGCGGACTATGCGGCGTATGCAGGCCGGGTGCGCCGCTTCGTGCCATGGGTGATTTAGTCCTGATAACAATATTTGCGTATTAGCTTGTCAGTAAAAGACATTAACTTTATTTTGATATTAATAATGAAAAAGGAGAGGCGACAATGAGGCTCAAGGAATACGAGGAAAAAGACCTGAACGAAGCACAGCTCAAGGTCTACAAGGCCATCGCCAGCGGTCCGCGCGGCGGTGTGCGCGGGCCTTTCAACGTGCTGCTGCGCTGTCCGGAGCTGGCTGATCGCGTGCAACACCTCGGCGAATACTGCCGCTACGGCAGCTCGCTGTCGCCGCGCATCAGCGAGTTCGCCATCATCATCACCGGCCGTTACTGGTTTTCACAGATCGAGTGGGCGGCGCACCTGAAGCTGGCGCTCGAAGGCGGTCTGTCGAAGGATGTGTCCGATCAGCTCGCGCTCGGCAAGCGGCCCACGGGCATGCAGCCGGATGAGGCGGCGGCCTTTGATTTCTGCAATGAGCTGCACCATAACCACGAGGTCAGCGACGCCACCTATGCCGAAGCGGTGAAGCAGTTCGGCGAAAACGGCGTGGTGGATCTCATGGCGGTGTCGGGTTACTACACACTGGTGGCCATGATCCTGCGGGTGAGCCAGAAAGCGCTGCCCGGCGGGGGTCCCGATCCGCTGAAGCCTATCCCGCCGGGACCGTTCAGGTAATCACAAGCGGCAGGCGGGCATGGACACACTGACCCACGCGCTCTCGGGCGCGCTGCTGGGGCGCGCTACGGCGCAACAGGGTTTGTCCCCCGCGTTGCTGCGCCGCCGCGTCGCCGCGGGCTTTCTTGTCGCGGCCGCGCCGGACCTGGACTTCGTGGTCAGTTTTGTCGGACCGCTGGAATATCTGCTCAACCATCGCGGCGTCACGCACTCCGTCCTTGTGCTGCCGTTCTTGGCATTCGTGCTGGCGTGGTTGCTGTCGAAGCTCCTGCGCAGCCCCGATGGCTGGCGTCCGTTCTATGGCATCTGCGCCATGGCTCTCGGCGCGCATATTGCCGGCGACCTCATCACCAGCTTTGGCACCATGGTGTTCGCGCCGGTCTCCGACTGGCGCGCCGGCATCGGCACCACCTTCATCATTGACCTGTGGTTCTCCGGCATCATCATTGCGGGGCTTGTGGCGTCGTTGTTCTGGCGCAATAACCGGTTGCCCGCAAGGCTGGCTGGCGCGGTACTGGTGGGCTATGTCTGTTTCCAGGCGGTGCAAAAAGAGCGGGCGCTCGATTTCGCGCGCGAATACGCCGCCGCGCAGGGGCTGAAGGATATGCGCTTCAGTGCCCAGCCGCGCGCGGTGTCGCCGTTCAACTGGACGGTATTTGTGAGCGATGCGGACACGCACCGCCTCGCGCACGTCAACCTGGTGCGCACCATGCCGCGCGAAGCGCAGCCCGACGACGGATTCATCGCCAGGCTGGACAGGGCCTATCAGCCACTCGCCATGGCGCGCTGGGAGAGTGCGCCCCGCTATGGCGCGGACCCGGCGCTGCAGCCGGCGGCGCGCGCCGCGTGGTCATCCGATGCGCTGGCCTTTTTCCGCTGGTTTGCCGAGTTGCCGGTCCTCGCGGCGGGCAGCGGCGGGGATTGCATGTGGTTTACCGATCTGCGCTTTGTCATGCCGGGCCGCGCCGGCAATCCGTTCTTCTACGGCGCCTGCCGTGCTGAACGCGATGGCGGCGACTGGCGCGCGTTCCGGCGCAGTCCGGACGGTGCGGCGCAGGCGCTGCAGTCTCCCTGATGTGGGAACTCGTCACGCTGCTCGTGCTTGCGCTGCTGGCATGGTTCTGGTTTGACAGCCTACGATCGCGCGAGCGCGCGCTGGCAGCGGCCATGCGCGCCTGCGAGCGGGAGGGCCTGCAGTTCCTCGATAGTGCTGCTGCATGCATCGCGCTGCGCGCGGCGCGCAACGAGGACGGCCACATGGCTTTGCGCCGCACCTATCGCTTCGAATTCTCGGATGATCGCTACCATCGTCGCAGCGGGACGGTGACGCTGCTGGGCAGCGAGGTCGAGGCGCTGGAACTGGAGCCGTTCCTGTTGCAGTGAATCGCAACGGGCTGCTCCCGTTTGCAGCAGCCGGGAATGCGGGATTCGAATACATCTGTCAATATCCGGTGCGGCACGAAATCAGGGAGTGGGTGCAACGAGTCTTGCGCTCCCTGATCGTGATCAAATACGAAAATAACAGAAGGGGGAGTGTCCATGTTCATCGCCAGATTTCTGTTTTTTGTGGCTGTGCTGGGTCTGATCCATCCGTTGGCACATGCCCAGATCTATCCCGCCAAGCCGGTGCGTGTCATCAGCGCCTATGCCGCCGGCGGCACCAATGAACTGGCGGCGCGGTCCATCATCAATTACCTGTCTGCCACGCTGGGCCAGCAGTTCCTGCTCGAAGCAAGGCCAGGTGCCAACGGCAACATCGGCGCCATGGACGTGGTGAAGGCGAACCCCGACGGCTATACGCTGCTGTTCAACACATCCAGCCAGGTCACCATCAATCCGGCGCTGTACAAGATGCCGTTTGATCCGGTGAAAGACCTCACGCCCATCATCATGGTTTCGGCAAACTCGCTGGGCCTGATCGTCAGCGCCAGTGTGCCGGTGACGAACTTCAAGGAGTTCATTGCGTATGCCAAGGCCAATCCTGGCAAACTTGCCTATTCGTCCGCCGGCAATGGCAGCATCAATCACCTGTCGGGTGAACTGCTCTCGATGCAGACCAAAACCAGCATGCTGCATGTGCCCTATGGCGGCGGCGGGCCGGCGCTGACGGCAGTCGTCGCAGGCGAAGTGGCCTTCATTGTGCAAAGCGCGGGCGGCCTGGTGTTCCCGCACATCAAGTCGGGCAAGGTGCGCATCATCGGCATCAGCTCGCCCAAGCGCCTGCCGCAGATCCCGGACGTGTCCACGTTCGCAGAACTCGGCCTGCCGGATTACAAGGTGCGCTCGGGCACGGGCTTCATGGGGCCAACGAACCTGCCCCGTGTCATCGTGGACAAGCTCAATGCGGAAATCAACAAGTACCTCAATTCGCCGGAAGGCCAGAAGCAATACGCGACGCTGGGCGTTGAGCTGGCCAACGGAACACCGGAGGAGATGGCGCAGAACATCCGCGATGAACTGTCGCGTTGGGCCGGCGTGGTGAAGAACGCCGGCATCAAGCTGGAGTAACTGCAGACATGGCTGATCTGAAAGGCAATGATTGCATCATTGGAAGGCAAGATTGCCTTGATCACCGGCGCCGGCGGCATGAAGGGCACCGGGCGCGCCATTGCGCTGAAGCTGGCTTCGCAGGGCGCGGACATCGTGCTTACCGACGTGCCGCGTCCGCCTGAGCTACTGCCGCCGCAGGAGGTGAAGGCCGGCTGGCGCAGCATCGAGAGCGTGGCCGAGGAAGTCCGTGCGCTTGGCCAGCGCTGCCTGCCGGTGTGGTGCGACCTGACCTCGAGTCACGAGATCCGTCATCTGATTGAACAGAGCGTTGCGCATTTCGGTCGGCTCGACATCCTGGTGAACAACGCGCGTGCCCTGATGGGGCAGGATCGAGATCCAATCACTTCATTGCGCGAAGAGGTGTGGAGCCATTTCCTTGCAGTCAACACCACCGCGCCTTTCCTGACCATCAAGCATGCGGGGCAGGCGATGATGAAGCAGGGTAGTGGTCGCATCATCAACGTCGCCTCCGAAGCATCCAAGCGCGGCCGTCCGCTGACCGCGGCCTATACGACGTCGAAGTTCGGCCTGATCGGGCTCACGCAATGCGCGGCGCTGGAACTGGCGCCGCATGGCATCACGGTCAATGCGGTATGCCCGGGTGCAATCAACTCCGACCGCTTCAACTACGCTGAGCAGGCTGAAGCGGACGCCAAAGGCATGACGATCGAGGAATACCGCGCCAGCTATGTGGCGAGCTATGCGAAGAACATTCCACTGGGGCGAATCGCAGAGCCGGAAGACGTAGCGAACCTGGTGGCGTTTCTTGCGTCGGATGAAGCGAGTTTCATCACGGGGCAGGCCTACAACCTGAATGGTGGTACGACGTTCCACTGAGTCTGGGATCAGAACGCCTGGTCCCAGGGTATGGACAGTTTCGTGGCCGAATTGATCAGGCCCACCATGCTGTAGGTTTGCGGAAAATTACCCCACAGCTCTCCAGTCTCCTGGTCAACGTGCTCGGCCAGCAGACCGTGGTGGTTGCGGCAGGACAGCAGGTTATCGAACAGCCTGCGCGCCTCTTCGTGTCTTCCCAGCAAGATCAGCGCATCGATATACCAGAACGTACAGACCAGAAAGGCGTTTTTTGGCAGGCCGAAATCGTCTGCTTCTGCGTAACGGAAAACAAAATCGCCCCGCCGCAGTTCACGCTCCACGTAGGCGACGGTTCCGGCGAAGCGTGGATCCCCCGCTTCCAGGAAACCGAGTTCCGCCAGCAACAGCAGGCTGGCATCGGCGCCTTCACCCTCCAGTGTGGCGGTAAAGCTGTTGAGTCGATCGCTCCACGCGCGTTCCCAGATGCCTTTGTGGATGCCCTCGGCATGCTGGCGCCAGTAGAGGGCCCGGTCCGGGAGTTCCAGCCTTGTTGCAATTCGTGCCAGGCGGTCGCAGGCGGTCCAGCACATCACTGCGGAATAGGTGTGTACCCGCAGGGTTCCGCGCAGTTCCCACAGGCCGGCATCCGGTTCATCCCACAATGCGGCGGCATGCTCCCCCAGCACTTCCATCTGGGCGAACAGCGCTTCGTTGCCTGGCCAGAGCAACCGGCGATCGAAGAAGACATGGGTGGCGGCGAGCACAGTTGCCCCGTAGACGTCATGCTGTATCTGTAGCGCAGCCTGGTTTCCGATGCGTACGGGGCCGATGCCACGGTAGCCGGTTAGCGAATCCAGTTCCCGCTCCGGCATTTCCGCGCGGCCGTTGATGCGATAGACCGGCTGCAGGCGGTTTTCTCCCGCATTGGCGGCCATGTTGATGATGAATCCCAGGTAGCGCTCCATGGTCTTGGTGGCGTTTAGCCGGTTGAGTGCATTGACCGTGAAGTAGGCATCCCGCAACCAGCAAAACCGGTAGTCCCAATTCCGGCTGGTCCCCGCTGCCTCCGGAAGTGAGGTGGTAATGGCGGCCACGATGGCGCCGGTGTCATCGAGGACCGACATTTTTAGCGTGATCGCGGCGCGAATCACGACCTCCCGCCACTCAAAGGGAATGGCGAGGTCGCGCACCCAGTCGCGCCAGTAGTCGGTCGTTTCTTCAAGGAAACGGCGGGCCACGTCGCCGGCGGCACCTTGCAGCGTCTCATCAGGTCCAAGCACAAAAGACAGGGTTCCCCGCAGGATGAACGGAACCTCTTCGACCAGGGCGGTGACAGAACAATCGGTGGTGGCGCGCAGCACGAAATCATCACACAGGTAGCGCACATGATTGCTGCCGAATGTCGTTCGTGCCCGATACCCGCCGTAACCATAGGCCGGGCGCAACCGCACCGTGATGCGGGGGCTTCCAGACAGTGGCCGGATCTGGCGTGTCAGGGACATGGGCGAGAACATGCGGCCGAATTGCCGGAAGCGTGGCGCAAGGTCGCAGATCTCGACTGCACCGCCATGCGAGTCGAACAGACGGGTGACAACGATGGCGGTATTGGGCAGGTATTCTTGCTCGGTGCGCACGCAATCATCAAGGTCAATGGAGAAAAATCCACAATCGGTCTCCGTCGGCGTATCGGTGTGCCTTTCCTGCAGAAGGGAGCACATCACACTGTCGCCATCCATTCGTGGAAGACAGGCCCACACCATTTCTCCGCGTGCATCGAGCAGTGCTGCTGCGCTGCCGTTGCCGATCATCGCAAGCTCAAGGGACGGCGGAATCAGCACGGCCTGCCTCCCGTGGTGGCAGCGTTATGACGCAGGTATTCAACAAGCGCGGCAAGCCAGTTGCGCACTGCAGCGGTGTCCCTGAGGCGCCACGGTGCAGCGCTGGGACCGTCGCCGACCTTGATCGAGTGGCCGCCGAACTGGTTGACAACGTCAAACCCGTGCTCATCCGTAAGATCGTCGCCTATGAAAACTGGTGTGCGCCCGCGAAATGGAGCCTCCGCCATGAATTCGGCGATGGCCAGTCCCTTGTTGCGGCCGCTGTGTTTGATTTCGCAGACCATCTTTCCCTCCTGAAGCGTGAATTCCGGGCCGAGCGTGTCAAGCGCTGCTCGCATTTCCTCGCCAACTGCAGCCGTGAATTGTGGCGCCTGCCGGAAATGCAGGGCGAGACTGTGTTCCTTGTCCTCAAACAGCAGGCCCGGACGCTGGGAGGCAAAACCTCCGATACGCAGCGCAGCGCTGCGAAGTCCTTGCGCCGTGGGGACATGACGTTCAAGCCGGCCCTGCGCGTTCCTGCGTTCGATGCCATGCTGGCCCGCAACCGGGAGTGCAAGGGGGGCGAGCAGAGCATCGATGTCGGCCACGGAACGGCCGCTGATCAGTGCGAGCGCGCCCCCGGTGGCCGTCGCGATCTCCTTCAGCAGGCGTCGCAGCGGTTTGTCGAATCGCACTGCATCGGGGCGATCGGCCAGTTCCAGCAGTGTGCCATCGATATCCAGGAACAGAGCCCAGTCGCTGGAGAGCGGGGGCAGAGGCGCGGAGGAGGGCGGCATCTATGGCTTTCCCAGGGGCTGCCACAGACTGCTGCTGCGAGCGAGCGCGTTCCGACGATTGCGTATGCGGGCCGCATCAATCAGCATGCGGCCTGCCCAGCGGAAAACATTGAACTCCTGCACCAGGGCCCGCATGCCGCGCATGCGCGAACGCTGTTCTTCAGGCGGCATTTCCAGGGCAAACTTAAGGGCTGCTGCACATTGCTCGATGTCATACGGATTGACGATGAGGGCCTCAACGAGTTCGCGTGAAGCACCCGCAAATTGCGACAAAACGAGCACGCCCATTTCATCGTCACGCGAAGCGATGAACTCTTTTGCCACCAGATTCATGCCGTCATGCAGACTGGACACGTAGCACAGGTCTGCCGCTCGGTAGAAGGAGAAGACCGATGCTTCATTGTGGTATTCAATCAGCAGGATGATAGGTAGGTACCCAGCGTGACCAAATCGCTTGTTGATGCGATCGGCAAGGGCACGCACCTTGGCCTCGAGTTCCTGGTACTCCGGGATTGACGAGCGCGACGGTGCGGCAATTTGCACGAAGGAAAACCGGCCGACCGAGGATGGGTCGACTTCGAGCAGGCGCTCCACCGCGAGGAATCGCTCGAGAATGCCCTTTGTGTAGTCCAGGCGATCCACGCCGATTCCGATGCGCAGCCCCTCGGATGCGCCCAGTCGTTCTCGCAGTTGCCGGCGTGACTGGTGGATTGAGGGCTGGCCGGCCAGTGCGGCTGGCGGCCATTCGATGGAAATGGGATATCGCCGTACTTCGGTTTTTTCTCCCCGATAGGAGATATTGAAGGTCTCGCGGTCAATTCGCGCCTCCAGGTAACGGTCAACCGTGTCAAAGAAGTTGTTGCAATGGAATTGCGTATGGAAACCCAGCACGGATGCCCCCAGCATGCCTTCGAGCAATTCCTCGCGCCAGGGCAGGATGCCAAACGCTTCGGGATTCGGCCAGGGGATATGCCAGAACGCAATGATCGTCGCGTCAGGAAGCTGCTCGCGAATCATGCGTGGCAATAGTGCGAAATGATAGTCCTGCACAAGGACAATGGGGTTGCGGGACCGCGCTTCGCTGACCACGGCATCGGCGAACCGCTGGTTGACGGTTTTGTAGTGTTCCCAATCAGGCGTGCGGAATACCGGCCGGGTGTGGGCTATATGGCATAGCGGCCACAATCCCTCATTGGAAAAGCCATAGTAATAGCCCTCCTCCTCCTCTTTTGTCAGCCAGACACGCCGGATGCGGTAAGCAGGTTTTTCAGGCGGGACCATGACGCGATCGCGTGCGTCCACTGTATCCCGGTCGGCGGAACCTGCGCCGTGTGCGATCCACGTTCCCGAGCAGGCGCGCATGACGGGCTCGAGAGCGGTGACAAGACCGCTTGCAGGTCGTTGAATCTCGATTTCATTGCCATTGCGGACATGGATGTAGGGTTCCCGGTTCGAAACAATCAATACTTCGTCACCCTTCAGATCCTCACGCAGAATTCGCCTCAATGCCTCGGGGCCCCAGCCGATCTGCTCTTCATCGCGGCTGGCGCGCTCCGCGGCAAGGTCCTGCACCAGTGCGTGAAGGTCTCGTGCGATCGGCCGCAATTCGCGTGGCGTCACGTTTGGTGCTCCCGGCGAACGGAATAACGTCTCGCCGGAGATCAGACCCTTGATGCCGGCCATCCAGCCACGCCAGCTTATTTCTGCAATGACAACGGTGATGAAAGCGACAATTGCGGCGATTGCCGCGAACAGGTAGTAGAGGTATTTCTTGGTATCGTCGCTGCGCCGCTGGACATAGCTCATGTCGTGGATGACCACCAGGTCGCCTAGCCTGTTGCCTCCAGGTTCAATGGAATTGTGTGCAACATGCAACGCCCCCTCAGCTGGCGTGGTGACCCAGCTCGTAGTGCCATTAACCGGTGTACGGCATCCGAGTTGCGCGGGGTAGGTCAGTGTCGAGTACACGAGGTTGCCCGAAGTGTCGCAGAACCCCAACGCATAAATGCGCTCATTGCGGATGATGCTGTTAAAAAGCTTGAGCACCTCCTGGCGCGATTTTTTCTGCACCAGCGTTACCAGCGGCTCCTGGGCGGTGTTGGAAACGAGGCTGGCGCGAATCTCAAGGTCCCGCACAAACCAGCGCAGCGTCAGCTGGTCAACCAGCGGGACCACGGCATAGGCGATGGCAGCCAGGGCAATGCCCAGCGGAATGATGAATCGGAGCGAGAGTCGCATGTGATGTTTGCAACGAACCGGCAAGACCTGAGTGAACCCTTGCTGCGTGAGTTCCTCAGAGGCGGTACGTGTGCGTTTTCCCCAGAATCATGTCAATGGTGTCCAATGCCGTCATGAACTGCATGGACTTCGAAAAGTATGCATGCATGCACGCCGGCAATCGTTACTCTTGAACGATTTTCAAGCGGCGGCGGCTGCTGCTGCTCCCAGCAGGCCAACTTGCCTGCTGGTCACTATGTGGACAGGCATATTGCTCAGATGTTCCGCAAAAGGAGCCTTGTCATTGAACGCGGCTATGAAGCCGCCCCCAGCCATTCGCTCCAGGATGTGTGCCGCAATCCCGCCTGTCACATAAACACCGCCGCGCCCCATCACGTGCAATGCAAAATCTCCGGCCGCAGACCCATAGCATTCTATGAAAAGATCCAGCGCGGCCGATGCGGCAGGGTCATGCTCTTCGAGCGCCCGGCGTACCACTTCAGGCGCTTCGAGCCCGTCGGCGCTGCCGCTGCAAAAAGCATGGAGTGTCGCAAGGCCACGGCCGGAAAGCACGTGCTCCAGCGTGACACGCGGGAATTTCGCATGAAGGTACCGCCAAAGCGCCAGCTGGCGGGGATTGGCCGGAGCGAAGCCGGCGTGCCCGCCTTCGCCACCGACAGGCCGGTAGCCTCGCGGACCCATAATTGAATAGGCAACGCCGAACCCGGTTCCCGCGCCAATGACCACACGGGGTGCACCGCTTTCGACCTGGCCCTGCTGCAGCGTTGTCAGGTCCTTCGGCGCAAGGGCATCGATTCCCCATGCGGCCGCGACAAAATCATTGATGAGGTCAACGCGTGCCAGCGAGAAGCGATGGCGGATTCTCCTCGCGTCGACATGCCAGGGGAGATTGGTAACGCGAACTGCACCATTGTGCACAGGACCGGCTATGCCCAGACAGGCGACAGTCGGCGCTATGGATGCCCCCAGCGCACTTCGGGCCCCATCGAGGAAATGGGCGAGCAGCGACTCGAGGTCGGGGAATCCGGCTGAGGCATGGTTCGCAACGTGGACCGGCGAATGCGTGAGCGGTTCGAACAGGCCGAGCAGGGATTTGGTACCGCCAATGTCGCCGGCAAGGATCATGTAGTTAGCAGTCCAAGAGTCTGGTGGGTACTCGTAGATCGGATCGTGCCAGTGCGTTCCTCCGATTGTACCGGGATAGGCGGAAGAGTTTTCGCAATCGCGAACGGTCCGGAAATTCCGGGAACTATGGCGCGGCGGGAGTGCCTTATCTGTACGAGGTCGGAGTATTGCATTGAAGCAATGCCCGCCTGCGCAAGCGGCGAATTCGACTTTCGCCATGAACATTGGCATACCGGAGGGCGGATGAATTATGGCGTAGCGTTGAACCCGGATATCTGGAAAGAACTGGGAGTGGCGACAGGCATCGGCCTAGGCGCGATTGCACTGGGCTTGTTGTTGCATGGTCTTGCGTTCGCGCTGATGGCACGCATTTTCGGCGGGACGCGCAGTCATTGGGTCCGAAGCGCGATGGACCATGTCAGCAAACCGGTCCGCATCCTGTTGCCGTTGTTCCTGGTCAGCCTGGTGCTGCCCTCGCTTGAGCTTCCCACCCGGCCGCTCGCGCTGCTCTCGCATGCCACCAGCCTGCTATTTGTTGCGGCCATTGCCTATCTTCTCATCAGGCTGATCCACCTTCTACGTGATTTCATGTTGTCCTGCTACGACATCAATGCCCGGGATAATCTGTTGGCGCGCAAGGTCTATACGCAGATTCAGGTAATGGAAAAGATACTCCTTGCAGTGGTGATCGTGGCCACAATCGCCTTCATGCTGATGACCTTCGACAAGGTCCGCCAGATTGGCGTAAGCATCCTTGCATCTGCAGGCATTGCCGGCATCATCCTTGGTCTGGCGGCCCAGAAGAGCATCGGAACATTGCTGGCCGGCCTCCAGATCGCGTTAACCCAGCCGATACGCATCGATGACGTCGTTATAGTGGAAGGAGAATGGGGAAGGGTGGAGGACATCACCCTTACCTATGTTGTCGTGTGCATCTGGGACCTTCGTCGCCTCGTGGTACCGATGACGTACTTTATCGAGAAGCCGTTCCAGAACTGGACGCGTACTTCATCTGACATCCTTGGTACGGTATTTCTTTATACCGATTACAGCATTCCCGTTGAAGCAGTGCGCGCGGAAATGGATCGCATTGTCAAGGCCTCCGACCTGTGGGATGGCAAGGTTTGCGGGTTGCAGGTGACCGATTGCAAGCCAAATTCGCTGGAGCTAAGGCTTTTGATCAGCGCCAGTGATGCGGGCAGGGCATGGGATCTGCGTTGCCTGCTGCGCGAGAAAATCGTGGATTTTGTCCAGAGAAATTATCCCGAAAGTCTGCCCAAGGTCAGGGCTCGCCTCGACTTGCATGATGCTAAATCTCCTGGCGGTGCGCTGGCTGTTCCGGAATGAAACCGCTGTGGCGGTGAATCCGGATTGCATTGTGGCGCCCGGATACTTGGCGCAGCAGCACAATTGTGCGTCAGCGCCGCATGAACCGCGTGCCCGGCGCTGGCGGCATGCGCGGCGGGCCGGCAAAGCATTGCGCCAGCGACATCCACAGCTTTGCGGTGTCGCCCTCGACCCTGAGTCGGGTGTCGGCCACATTGCGCACCTGGGTGACGACCTGGCAGAACTCAATGGCGCTGCCTTCGATGAAGTTCGTGGGGTCAGCCTGATCAATGGGTTGCGCGTCCCAGGTCCACGTCGCACCTGATGGTGCGGTCAGGCTGACGCGTGGCCGCACCGCTGGCGGTTTGTCTCCGCGGTTCGTGAAAGCCCAGCCGAAGGTGTTGATGCCCAGCGTGACGATATTGCGGATGCGGTCGGTGTTGGTGCGTTGCACGCCGAGCAGGTCGTAGATCTCCTGGCCATGCGCCCAGGTTTCCATGAGACGCGCGCTGATGCTGGAGATGGCGCTCATTTCGCGTCCGGCCCAGGGCACGCGCTTTTTCGGATCGGCCACGGCAAAATCATCGGCCAGTGCGTGAGCCGCGCTGCGCCACGCTTCGAGCAGGGCTGGGCCGCGCAGGCCGGCCAGCCAGCGGTGCGTCATCTGCAGGTTGGTGAGGCCGCCTTCGGCCTCGGCGACGCGTTTCCATTCCGCCTTCATTTGCGAATGGGCGGCAGCGTCGTTCAGCGACAGGTCGGCGGAGTGATTGCCGGTGTGCAGATGGGCAACGACGTCATTCACGGTCCAGGCCTTGAACTGGGTCGGCTGGTCCCAGTCAGCGTCCTGCAGCGGCGAGAGAAGCGCGTACAGCGCTTGGCTTTCTTCGCGGAAGGCTTCGGCCTGTTCGCGCACGACTTACTTTTTCGGCCCGAGGAGGTCGAGGAACACGCGATTGAAGGCTTCCGGCTGCTCGTAGGCGCACCAGTGGCCGGCATCGTGAACCATGCCCCAGCGTGATCCGGGGCGGTTCGTCTCCAGCCACAGCGGTCGCTCGGCCATGTGCGGTCCGATGGTGGCGTCACGGTCGGCCCAGATCGCGGCGACCTCGCAGGGGATCTGGGTCATGCGGACTTTGGTCGAGGCGGCCTCGCCGATGATGGCGCTTCTGAGTCGTGCCTGTTCCGCTTTGGTGGACTGGATGTGCACGGCCAGCGCATCCACGCGCGAGGGCTCGGCAATCATGATGACTTCGAGGTTGCGCCGATGCGCTGCTTCGCGTTCCTCGCGGGTTTTCATTTCGCGCCACTTGACGAACGGTTCGAGCTTGCCGCGGCTCATGCCGGTATTGCGCCCGGAGGACACCCAGACCAGTTTCTTGACCTGCTCGCCGAGCACATAGGCCAGTTCCGAAGAGACGGCGCCACCGAAAGAAAAGCCGGCGAGGTTAATCTGCTCGTCACCGACGATGGACCTTATTCCCTTGACCATCACGTCAGCCAGGCTGTGTGCAGAATAGGGCTTGTTGGGCTCCGCTGATTCACCAAAGCCGGGAATGTCGACCGCGACCACGCGGTACTGTTGGCCCAGCGTCTCGACGTTGCGTATCCAGTGCTTCCATGAACCGAAATTGCCATGCAGCAGGAACAGCCAGGGGCCGGCATTGCCCCATTGGTGCCAGACGATGCTGCCATCGCCGCAGGGCGTATCAATGCGCTTGCCGGCCGATTCGATGCGGGCAATGGTTTCGGCCGGCGATTCGGTCGTGGAGGGTGACAATTGCGCGTTCATGCCTTCGGCCTTTTCATAAGACAGTATCGCTACGTGCCGGTGCAGTGTGGCACCGATACGGAAGCCAGCGGTTTCGGGGTAAAGCGATAAACATTCGGGCATTGCCGCCAGCCTTTGGCGCACGACTGCGCGCTGGAGGCTTGTTCTTGTGGGCCCGATTATACGAGGGTTCGCCCGAGTGCGGATGGGTTGGGGTGGGCACGGGCCGCGCCGCTGGCCCGATGGCCGGGATGTTGGTAGGGTAGGGGTATATTCTTTTGCCGTCATTCCCGCCGAGTTTCGAGAATGCACGGGAATCCAATAGCGACTTGCATGGAATGTCACCGGGTCCCCGCTTTCGCGAGGACGACATCCTGTATTTCAACAACCTTTGAAAAGTTGAACCTGCATTGAAACCGCTGCACCTGCTGATCCTTATTGTCTCGACCAACCATACGGTCATGCGCGGCACGACGCTGTGCGTGCTGCTCACAGCGGTGCACCTGGGTGCCTCACCCGTTCTGGTCGGCCTGCTCGCAGCGCTGTTCAATGCGCCGGTGGTGTTCACCTCGGTGGCCATGGGGCGGGTGTTCGATCGCGGCAATGCGCGCCTGCCGCTGCTGATCGCGGCACTGGTGATGAGTGCGGGCACCGTTACCGCTTTCCTGTGGGGCGGGCTGTGGCCACTGTTTGTGGTGAGCCTCGCCGTGGGCACGGGTTACAACGTGTTCGTGGTGGGCGGTCACCAGCAGGTGGGGCGCCATGGCGGTCCCGCAGACAAGGTGGCGAATTACTCGATGTCCATGCAGGCCAATTCGCTGGCGAATTTCATTGCGCCGATCATCACCGGCTTTGCCATTGACGGCATCGGGCATGCCAATACCTTCCTCATGCTCGCTGCACTGCCCCTGGTGTCGGCGGTGGTGCTGGCCTCGGGTGTGCTGAAGTTCGTTCCGGCTGATGCGCCGGCCGCAGGTGGTGGTGGGGCGAAGCGCCGCGGCAATGCCCTCGAGCTGCTGCGCCCGCCATTGATGCGGCGCATTTTTACCGGAGCGGTGCTGGCTTTTGTGGCGCTGAATTTCTATTACTTCCTGGTGCCGGTGTATGGCGTGCAGGTAGGCATGTCTGCTTCGCAGATCGGCATGATCGTCGGCGCGCTGGGTGTGGCTATGGTGCTGGTGCGTGGTTTCGCACCGACAGTGGCGCGTCGGGTGCGGCCGTGGCAGATGATGATTGTTTCGATTGCCGCCACTGGCATCGGGCTGATGGTGCTGCCACTGTTTTCGCAACTGGGCTCGCTGCTTGCCATCAGTTTCGTGCTCGGTCTGGTGCTTGGGGCAGGCGCACCGCTGGCGCTGGCATTGATGAACGAAGCTTCGCCCGAGGGTCGTGGCGGGGAGGTGATGGGGCTGCGCCTCTCCATCCTGAATGGCATGCAGACCGTGGTGCCGCTGGGGGCCGGTGCAATCAGCGGCGCAGTTGGCGTGGCGCCGGTGTTTGCGGGGCTGGGGCTGGCGCTGCTTGCGGGCGCGTACTACATGCGCCCGCAATGGCGCGGCACTGCAGAAAAGACAAACCCCTGAGCGAGGGGCGGTTTTTTTTGATAATAATTAATCGTCAAAGGCTTTCAGAACGGCTTATCTATTATAAAATTGATAATATTTGAATTTCGGTTATGCCCGCTTTGATCGAGGACCCGGTTGCGCCGCCGGGCCCTCAATACGATGCGATGCCGCAGAGCCTCTTCGCGCGGCGCTCGGTGTTAGAACGAATACCGCCGCAAGCCGCCATCCACCGGAATCAGCACGCCATTCACGTAACCGGCGAGTGGCGAGGCAAGGAACACCACCACCACAGCCAGTTCCTCCGGCTCGCCATAACGTCCGGTCGGAATTTCAGCCGCCGAGAACTCGGCGCGATCCTTCTCCGAATACAGGCGCAGGATCTGCTCGCTCATGATGCGGCCCGGTGGCACGGCATTGATGGTGATGCCATGTTTGCTGACCTCGCGCGTCAGGCCCTTCTGCCAGGCGTGAATCCCAGCCTTTGCGGAAAACGAGGCGTTCAGCCCGACCGTTTCGGATTTGCCCGTGATGTTGATGATGCGGCCCCATTTGTGGCTGATCATGTCCGGGAGGATGGCGTGCGTGAGCTGGCGCACGCGGGTGAAGTTCAGGGTCATCGCCTTTTCCCAAATGTCGTCTGCTGCCTCCCAGCCGATCGGGGTGCTGGCACCCGCGCAATTGACCAGGATGTCGATCTGCCCGGCCGCCTTGATGGCATCACGGGCGAGGATCTTGGGCGTGTCTTCCGCGAGCATGTCCATCGGCAGGATGTGCGGCGCCTTGCCGCCTGCCTTAACGATTTCAGCGCTGAGTTTCTCCAACTCGTCGCCGCGACGCGCGGTGACAACGAGCTCGACGCCTTCTGCTGCAAGGCCCTTGGCAATGGCCCGGCCGATGCCCTGGCTGGCACCGGTGACCAGTGCTGTTTTTCCCTTGAGTTGCAAATCCATGAAGCCTCCTGCTCTTTAGACGATTGTTGGATGAAGAGCCGCAGGCATTGCTGCGGCAGGTGGAGTGTGCCTGATTCGGGAATTATCCGGGATTGGGCTTGTTCGGCCAAATCAGTTTTCGCTGATTCCCGCTTCCTTGATGATCTTCCCGAGCTTTGCCCGGTCGGCTGCCACCTTCTCCGCCAGTTGTGCCGGTGTGCTGGCGACGACCTCAAGCTGCAGGTTGGCGAGCTTCTCGGCTGATTCCGGGCTCCTGAGGACACGTCCGGTTTCCTGGCTCAGGCGATTGATGATGGCCGTTGGTGTTTTCGCCGGCGCGAACATTGCGAATGGAAAGCCCGACTCATATCCGGGCACCGTGGCCGCAACAGTTGGGGTGCCGGGAAAGAGGGCGGAGGGCTTGTCATTACCGACGGCCAGCAACCGGATCTTGCCGGCCTTGATGAGCGGGGTCATTGAACTGGAGGCGCCGATCATCATCTGAACCCGGCCCGCGATCAGGTCGTTATAGGCGGCCGCCACGCCCTTGTAGGGTATGTGCACAATGTTGACACCTGCCATGGCCTTGAACAATTCCCCGGCGAGGTGGGTGGCAGACCCGGCCGCAGAGGAGGCGAAGTTGATCTCGCCCGGCTTTGCCTTGGCCAGTGCAATCAGTTCCGCGACTGTCTTTGCCGGCACTGACGGGTTGACCGTCAATACGTTGATGCCGTCGGCGGCAAACGTGATTGGAGCGAAGTCCCGTACCGGGTCCCAGGTGGATTTTCGCAATAGCGGTGATATCCAGACGTTGCTGCCGTAGAACAGCAGTGTGTAGCCATCGGGCTGCGCCTTGGCCACTTCGATGGCGCTCTGGATGCCCCGGTTTTCAACGATGAACTGCTGTCCCATTGTCTTGCTGAGGCCCTGCGCCAGCAGTCGCGCGAGAGAGTCTCCGCCGCCGCCGGCCGCTGATGTGAGTATCCGGACGTATTTGCTGGGATAGTCTTGTGCAAAGGCAGGTGCACTCCACAGGCCCGCCATGGTTGAGATCAAAATCAGAAGTTTTTGCATGGGATTTCCTCTTTGTGATGATGCGTTGTCTATTTTTCCTGCAGGCGTGCTTCCCGGATGATCTTGCCGAATTTGGTCAGGCCTGCAGTTGCCAATCCTTCATTTCGGGAATATCAAGTGCGCGGATTGCGACAATCACTTCGCTCAGTTCAGTCGGACTGATCGCGATGCGCGGTGGGCGAACATGGCCGCCGCTCAATCCGAATGCATTCAGCACCGGCTTGATGCCGCGCATGTTGCTGCGCACCGGGCCACGGAGGATGGTGCGCAACTGCATCAGCTTCTTGAAGGATTCGTGCATCAGGGCGATGTCTCCGGCGATGTAGGCGGAGACGATGGATGCCGAGAGCTTCGGGGTGATGTTGCCTTCCATGCCCTGATAGCCGTTGCCGCCCAT
>CAMCYY010000039.1 GCA_945885335.1 Bordetella parapertussis | reverse complement strand
CGAGGGGCCTTCCGCGAGGACTGTCTGAGCTGCGAGCGAAGCGAAGACGGCGAGTTCCGCAGCGGCCTCGGCGACTGAGCATCGCAGGGAAGTTCTGGCGCGTTAGCGCCGGAACCGTCACCGCAGGGGTCGCCTTCTTTTGGTTACTTTTCTTGGCGAAGCAAGAAAAGTGACTCGGCAAAGCCGAAAAATGCGAAACAAAAGAAAATCCCCCCGCACGCCTGCGGCGTGTCGGCCCCCTTTGACAAGGGGGTAAAGAAGAACTGGCGGCTAGATCTTTCGCGCCAGTTCGGCCGCCTTGCCGATATAACTCGCAGGCGTCAGCTCAAGCAACCGCTTCTTGTCCGCCTCCGGCAATGAAAGACTGCCAATGAACTGCCGCATCGCAGCGCCATCCAGCCGCTTGCCGCGCGTCAGTTCCTTCAACTGCTCGTAGGGATTGGGCAACCCGTAACGGCGCATGGCGGTCTGCACCGGCTCGGCCAGCACTTCCCAGTTCGCGTCGAGATCGTCGGCCAGGCGCACCGGATCGACTTCCAGTTTTGACAGACCGCGCAGGCAGGACTTCCACGCCAGCAACGTATGCCCGAACGCGACACCGACATTGCGGAGCGCAGTGGAATCCGACAGGTCACGCTGCCAGCGCGACACCGGCAGCTTGTCGGCGAGGAACCGCAGCAGTGCATTGGCAGCACCGACATTACCTTCGGAGTTTTCGAAGTCGATCGGGTTGACCTTGTGCGGCATGGTGGAGGAGCCGACCTCGCCCGCCTTCACGCGCTGCTTGAAATAGCCCACCGAGATGTAACCCCACAGGTCGCGATCCAGGTCGAGCACAATCGTATTCGTGCGCGCCAGCGCATCCAGCACTTCGGCCAGGCTGTCATGCGGCTCGATCTGCGTGGTGTAAGGATTGAACTGCAAGCCCAACGACTCGACAAAGCGCTTCGCAAACGCCTCCCAGTCAAAGCCCGGGTAGGCCACCATGTGGGCGTTGTAATTGCCCACCGCGCCGTTGATCTTGCCCAGCATTTTCACGCGCACCACGGACTCGCGCGCGCGGCGCAGCCTTGCGACGACGTTCGCGATTTCCTTGCCCAGCGTAGTCGGCGTGGCCGGCTGGCCGTGCGTGCGCGACAGCATCGGCACGGCGGCCTGCGCATGCGCCACGTCGCGCAGCTTCGCAATCATTTCATCGAGCGAGGGGAGCAGCACCTTTTCGCGCGCCGACTCGACAGCCAGCGCATAGGCGAGGTTGTTGATGTCCTCCGAGGTGCAGGCAAAATGGATGAACTCGGCTGCAGCGAGCGCCTCGGCATTGCCGCGCACGCGCTCCTTCAGCCAGTACTCGATCGCCTTCACATCATGGTTCGTCTCGGCTTCAATCGCCTTCACGCGCGCGCCATCGGTTTCGCTGAAGCCATCAACCAATTGCCGCAGCGCCGCCACTGTCGCCGGTGCAAAGGGGCGAATTTCGCCCAGCGCCGGTTCGGCCGAGAGCGCAATCAGCCATTCGATTTCGACGCGTACACGATGGTGAATGAGTCCGAATTCGCTGAAAAAAGGACGCAGTGCGTCGAGTTGTGCGGCGTAGCGGCCGTCGAGCGGAGAGAGGGCGGTGAGTGGTGAATTCATATGGGGAATGGGATCAAAACGGGCATCAGACTGGCGCCTGAAAGGAGTCTCAATCTTAGCATGCCGGTACGCCCATCCGTTGTGTGGAAGGACATGCCCGCAGGTTGCTGCAAGGCAGGGTCTGGGCGGTGCCCATGTTACAATCGCAGCATCAATCCGGCGCTCAACCTGAGTGTAATCAGCGCAATACGAACAAATTGCGCTGGCAACGGAAAACCCTCCCCTGGCATCCATGAAACTGATCGGTTCGACCACGAGTCCCTATGTCCGCAAGGTACGCATCGTCCTTGCAGAAAAGAAAATCGAGTGCGATTTCGAGCTGAACAATCCCTGGGCCGATGACACCCGCGTTCCCGACTACAACCCGCTTGGCAAGGTGCCGGCGCTGGTGCTGGAGGACGGCCGCTGCCTTTACGATTCGCGCGTCATCGTCGAGTTCCTCGACAATGTGTCGCCGGTGAACAAGCTGATCCCCGCTTCGAACCGCGAGCGCAGCGAAGTGCGCCGCTGGGAAGCGCTGGCCGATGGCGTGCTGGATGCCGGCATTGCGGCACGGCTGGAGAATGCGCGCCCGGACGGCGAAAAAAGCCCGGCGTGGGTGAAACGCCAGATGGGCAAAATCGCCTTGGGCCTCGCCGCCATGGACCGCGACCTTGGCGACAAGCCCTGGTGCACCGGCAACGACTACACGCTGGCCGACATCGCCGTGGGCGCCTGCCTTGGCTGGCTGGAATTCCGTTTCGGGCCAATGGGCCTGCGCGAAGAGCACAGCAACCTCGGGCGCCTGCTCGACAAGCTGGCGGGCATGCCTTCCTACACGGATACGACACCGAAAGAGTAGTTCTCCTGACGGGCATACCGTCGCCAAGCCGGGTTTTGATCAGTTGGTGTTTGTGCAATGCAGACACGACCCGCGTAGACGGATTTATCGTCCGTGCAAGGGTTTTGCTCGAATGCCCGGGTTCATCTACTGCTGTTGCGCGCTGCGCGCGGTCTGGTAAAAGCAAAATCCTGTCGGCACAGACAGGCTGCTACCTGATCACGCCCCCGCCCAGACACACCTCACCGCGATACAGCACCACCGACTGGCCGGGCGTGACCGCCCATTGCGGTTGCTCGAACGCGACTTCCAGTTTGTTACTTGATGACAGGTTGATGCTGCAAGCAGCATCCGCCTGCCGGTAGCGCGTCTTGCCGCCGTAGACTGCATCGCTTGCCGGCGCAGCACCCGCCACCCAGGACAAGCCCTCTGCCGCCAGTTGCGCCTTGAGCAGCAGCGGATGGTCGTGGCCCTGCACAACAATCAATTCATTCGCCGCCATGTCCTTGGCGGCGACATACCAGGCGCCTTCGGGATTGCCGCTCTGCCCGCCCAGGCCAATGCCTTTGCGCTGGCCGATCGTATAGAACGCAAGGCCGATGTGCTCCCCCACCACGCGGCCGGTGTCGCCACGCATCACGCCGGGCTTTTTCGGCAGGTAGCGGTTCAGGAATTCGCGGAATGGCCGTTCGCCGATAAAGCAAATGCCGGTGGAGTCCTTCTTCGCATACACCGGCAGTTTCGCCTCCTCGGCAATGCGCCGCACCTCGGTCTTTTTCAGACCGGAGAGCGGAAACATCACGCGGGCCAGTTGCGCCTGCGAGAGGCGGTGCAGGAAGTAACTCTGGTCCTTGGAGCCGTCTGCGGCGCGCAGCAATTCAACGCCGCCTTCCGCCGCGGCACGCACGCCGGCATAGTGGCCAGTGGCGATGTGCTGCGCACCCAGCGTCATGGCATGGTCAAGAAAAGACTTGAACTTGATCTCGGCATTGCACAGCACGTCCGGATTCGGCGTGCGCCCGGCGGAGTACTCGCGCAGGAATTCGCTGAACACGCGATCCTTGTACTCAACGGCGAAATTCACCACCTCCAGGTCGATGCCGATGACATCGGCAACGGAGGCAACGTCAATCAGATCCTGGCGCGTGGAGCAGTATTCGTCATCATCATCGTCCTCCCAGTTCTTCATGAACAGGCCGGTGACCTCATGGCCGGCGCGCTTGAGCAGCAGCGCGGCCACAGCCGAATCCACGCCACCCGACATGCCTACCACCACATGGTTATTCGATGACATGGGCCAGCATCTCCAGCGGGTAACGCCGCCCGGCAAGATAGTCCTCGACACAGCGCAAAACCAGCGGACTGCGCCGGCGCGCGGGGCCCGCGGCACGCAGTTCTTCCGCGCTCAGCCAGGTGGTGCCAAGAATGGCCGGATCGAGCGCGCGCCCGGCGACCTCGCCGCCGCACTCACCGCAGAACGCCAGGCGCAGGTACACCGTTTCGGTGGAGGAATGGCGCCAGTGGTAGATGCCCACCAGCGCGGTCGGCGTAAAGCGATGGGCGGACTCCTCCAGGGTTTCGCGCACGCAGGCCTCAACCAGGGTCTCGCCCGGCTCCCAGTGGCCTGCCGGCTGGTTGAGCACGCGGCGCCCTTCTTCGGCTTCTTCGATCAGCAGGAAACGGCCATTGCGCTCAATCACGGCAGCCACGGTCACGCTGGGCTTCCAGCGGGTAGCGGAGGCGGTCGGAGGCGGGGACTTGGTTGCGGACATCTGGGCATTTCGTCAGTGCAGGAGTGATATTTTAGCCGACAGGCCATTCTGCAATTGTTATCATCATCGCATCGGATATTCAGGGCTTCCCATGCTCATCAGCTGCGTCGCATATCAGGATGGCAAGAAACTCGCCGACATCAAGCCGGACGAGATCCACCAGTACGTCAACCGCCCGGAATGCTTCGTGTGGGTGGCGCTCGCCGATCCCGGCCCGGGTGAACTGGCCGCCATGCAGCATGAATTCGACCTGCACGAACTCGCCGTCGAGGACGCGCGCCACGGCCACCAGCGCCCCAAAATCGAGGAATACGGCGATTCGCTGTTCGCCGTACTGCACACCCCGCAGATGAAGGATGGCGAACTGGAAGTCGGGGAAGTGAATATTTTCACTGGCCCGAACTACGTCCTGTCGGTGCGCAGCCGTACCGATAAGGGTTTCGCCGCCGTCCGCGCGCGCTGCGAGCGCGAACCCGAACTGCTCAAGGAAGGCTCGGCCTTTGCGCTGTACGCGCTGATGGACAATGTCGTGGACCGTTATTTTCCGGTGCTCGACGCGCTGGAGATCGAACTCGAGGGCATCGAGGAGCGCATGTTCTCCGAAGTCCCCGGCCGGGCCAGCGTCGAGGCCCTGTACGACCTGAAGCAGAAGGCGATGGTGATCAAGCATGCCGTGGCGCCATTGCTGGAAGGCCTGGGCAAGCTGCATGGTGGACGCGTGCCGCAGATCTGCGCCACCACGCAGGAATACTTCCGCGACGTCAACGACCATCTGGTGCGCCTCAACCAGTCGATCGATTCACTGCGCGAAATGGTGGTCACCGCGATGTCGGTCAATCTTGCGCTGACCAGCATGAACGAGAACGAAACCACCAAGCGCCTGGCCTCTTATGCCGCGCTGGTGGCGATTCCCACCATGATCGCCGGCATCTACGGCATGAATTTCGATGTCATGCCCGAACTGAGATGGGCCTGGGGCTATCCGGCCACGCTCGCGGTAATGATCTGCATCGATGCCTGGCTGTTCTGGCGCTTCCGCAAGGCGAAGTGGCTGTAGCTAAAAGGAAAGCAAGCCCGGCGCATTGGTGCAAACCAGCTTCTCGAAACTTCCTGCTTCGGCTGCGAGGATCAAATATTCGACTGGCTTCAGATCCATGTCTGCGCCCCTCACCTGACAATACGGTTGGCCACGATGCGCTCATCGTGGAGCTTTCCAATTTCACCAGCGCTCAACCGCAAGACCTCGGAGAGGATCTGATCGGTGTTCTCCCCGATTGATGGCGCTATGTACACGCTGCGATCCGCCGCACGGTCGTCGTCGAGGCCAAACCGGATAGGCGTGCCCGGCACGGTCATGGTGCCGATGCCAGGCTGGTTAACTTCGCGGAAAACGGGGTTCGCCGGCGAGCAGCGCGCGTCTTCGCGGGAAAGCTGCCCGTAATCCTGGTAGAGGCCCCAGCAAACGCCGTTGGCATCGAAGATCCGCCGCACCTCCTCCATTGGATGCGCTCCTACCCATGGCGCGACCAGCGCTGAAATTTCCTCTCGGGCCGCATAACGCTCGGCGTCCTGATCAAGGCTCACGCCGCGGCGCTTTTCGATATGCGCAATGCCTCCCGAAATTTCGCATGACTTGCACAGGGCCTTCCAGTGACGAAGCGTGAAGGTTGTGACCATCACGCGGTGGCCATCGCTGGTGCCGAAGTCCGCGCCGTACGCGCCGTAAATGGCATTGCCATCGGCGGCCCGCACATTGCCGTTTATCTGCGCATCTCCAAGAAATCCCAGGTTCCCCATCATCGTGAACGCAACGTCGGACAGCGCCAGGGAGATCAGTTGGCCTTGACCGGTAAAACGCCTGTGGCGCTCGGCGGCGAGAATGCCCATGGCCAGCGTAAGGCCCGTAGTCACGTCCCAGGCCGGCAGCACCCCGTTCACGGGAGCATCGGAAGAGGCTCCCGCATTCAGTAACGGCAGTCCGGTCGCGCAATTGACGGTGTAGTCCACTGCTGCCGTGCCGTCAGGATGACCGGACAGAGCGGCCACAATGACGTCTTCACGGATTTTCCGGAGGCTGTCGTAGCTCCCCCAGCCCCGGGCGCCGAGATTGGTCAAAAAGATGCCGCCATTTTCACCACCCTCCGCCACAAGCCGGCCTGCGATCTCCTGACCTTTTTCACTACGCAAGTCAATAAGGATGGATTTCTTGCCCTTGTTAAGGCCTGCCCAGTAGAGACTCGCACCGGATTTTGTTATGGGCCAGCGGCTGCCGTCCAGTGGGCCATCAATGGGATCGATGCGGATAACATCGGCGCCCATTTGCCTCAACGACATGCCTGCAAGTGGAGCCGCAACAAAAGCCGAATGTTCGATGACCCTGAAATTTGCCAGTTCGTTTTGCATTTGATCTCACAGATGAATGGCCAGACCCATTCACCCGGCACTTCGGCCAAGCAACCGGTCCGAGATGATGCGCTGCTGTATTTCCGAAGTGCCTTCGAATATCTTCGTCAAACGCGCATCGCGCCAGTGCCGTTCCACGGCATGTAGCTTCGTGTAGCCGGCGCCGCCGAATATCTGCATCGCTTCGCTGCACACGCGCTCGGACATTTCCGTCGCGAACAGCTTCACCATTGCCGCTTCCATATCGCAGCGCCGGCCGGAATCGATCTCCGTGCAGACGTGATACATCAACTGACGTGCCGCCTCTACTTCAGCGGCCATGGTCGCGATCCTGAAACGTATCGACTGGAAGTCTGCAATCGGATGACCAAATTGCGTGCGTTCCTTGGCATAGGCAATGGCATCCTCAAGCGCCCCGCGGGCAAGGCCTATGGCCCGTGCGGCGGTATGCGCCCGATATGTTTCGAGGCCCCTTGAAAAGGCTGCAAATGCCTTCCCCTCCTCTCCAATGAGCGCCGAGGCGGGAACATGGCAGTCGTCGAATGCCAATTCCCATGTTTTCCATCCAAAGTATCCAATTTTCGGGATTGGCGAACCCTTGACTCCCACCGGAAGCTCTCCGCGTGGCTTGTCTATCATGAAAGCGCTGATGCCTTCGTGACGCTTTTTTGGATCGACACTTTCACCTGTGCGCACCAGCACGTAGATGTAGTCCGCGCCATCGGCAAAGGTGCACCAGTATTTGCTGCCCGTAATGGACCACCCCTCGCCAGAGCGACGCGCTCGGCAGGAAATGTTGGCGAGGTCAGAACCAGCGTTCGGTTCTGACAAAGCGAGTGCACCAAGATATTCGCCACGCACTACGCGTGGAAAAATATTGCGCTTCTGTTCGGCACTCAGAAGCTGGGAACCCATAAAGGTGTTGCCGCGGGCAATCACGGACCCTACGCTCATCCAAGCACGCGATAGTTCTTCGGCAACCAGACAGTATTCGAAACATCCGAGCCCCAATCCGCCATACTCTTCCGGAACGGTGATGCCGAAATAGCCCAGGTCGGCCATTTTCTGCAGAAGCGCCCTAGGCATGTCGCCCTGCTCCGGATCGAGTCGATTCGCGATTGGCAGCACTTCCTGCATTGCGAACTGACGCGCAGTGTCGCGAATTAGGCGTCGGTCTTCGGTCAGGTAACCTGATTGGCTCATTGAATCGTTATCAATTCCTGTACGGGGCTGCCCACAATAACCCAACAAGGCGGGAGCCTGCTACTTTCCCGTCCCCAGCGTGAGGTAGTGCATCACCAGCTTTACCGTTTCGCGGGTGAGATGGGTGACACGACGCTGCGAGGAAACGCCCACGGTGAGCGTGCGGGCCAGACGCGGCCCGACAAACGGATTGACCTGCAAGCTGCCGGCGAGGTTGCTGGTCTCGACAATGCTGCGCGGCAAAAGCGTTTGCCCGAGGCCCTTGTTCACCAGTTCGAGGATGAAGGGGACGCCCTCGATCTGAATGGAAATGTCGAGCTTGATGCCGGCCGCTGCGGCTGCGGTCTCGGCCAGCGCGCGCATGGCATGCGGATAGCTGGGCAGGATAAGGGAGTACTGATCAAGGTGCTTCAACGGAACGATCTTCCCGGGCACCACGCGCCCATCACCCTTGCGTGACACCAGAAAAATCTCCTCCTCGCCAAGAACGTTGAACTCGATTGCGGGTGATGGTCGCGGATCGTAGAGAATGCCGATGTCAACCCGCCCCAGCAACAGCCACTCGTAAATCGACCACGTTTTGGCTTCGATGATTTCCAGCGATGCCTTGGGAAAGCGCTCACGGAACACCGTGACGAGCTGCGTCTGGGCGATCAGCGCCTTGCCGGCAGCCGGTGGCGCACCCACCACAACCTTGCCGATTGGCAGCCCCTGGATGGCCGTGACTTCCTGCCGGGCACGATCTACCTGCTCGAGTATCCCCTTGGCGTGGGCAAGCAGCACGGTTCCCTCTTCGGTCAAGGCCACGCCGCGCCCATTGCGGATCAGCAATGCACGGCGCAACTCAACCTCCAGCTGACGCACCCGCTTGCTCAGGGCTGGCTGGGCCACCGCCATGATGCTGGCCGCCTTGGTGAAGCTGCCTAATTCAGCCACCCGGACAAAGCACTCCAGCTGCTTCAGATCCATGTTTCAGCACCTTTTTTTGCGCTACGCCAGATATTCTATTATGGAATAATAGATAGTCTATATATGCTATTTATTTTCAGAGCGTGAAGTTCCATTCTTGCGCGTCACAAACGCAAGGTCTTGCGAAGATCGCCATCCCGCCAAAAAAGGCGGAGCCGTCAGCGCGCTCAGCCGGCCCCAGTCTGCGTAACACGTTCCGGCGCGCCGGCAAAAGGAGAGAACGCTGTGCTTGAAGTCACCCGCCCGCTGGTCCGCTACCTCGTGCAGTCACGCTACGAGGATTTGCCGGAACGCGTGCGCCACGAAGGCGTGCGCGCCTTCCATAACTCCCTGGGCTGCATGCTGGGTGGCTGCCAGGAGACGCTCATCGAACGCGCTCTGGCCACACTGGAAGAATTCTCGGGGCCGCCACAGGCCACCGTCATCGGTCTGGGTCGCCGCGTCGATGCGCCCACCGCCGCCATGCTCAACACCATGAGCAATTTCGTCCACTCCTACAACGACACTCATCTTGCGACAGTGGCCCACCCTGCGGGAGCGCCCACCGCAGGCCTGCTTGCGCTGGCCGAAACACGCAAGGCCAGCGGCCAGGAGGTGATTCATGCGCTGGTGCTGGGCATCGAGGTCGCCTGCCGCATGGCCAATGTCATCGCTGCCCCCCCGGCACATTGCCATGTCGGCCTGTCCACGCATGGCGTGACCAATGTCATCGGCACGGCGGTGGCGGCCGCAAAACTCATGGGACTCAGCGAAGACCAGATGGTCTGGGCCATCGGCCTGGCCGTCACGCAGGCCGCCGGCATCCGCTCCTCGCAGGGCAGCATGGGCTCCAAGATCATCGGCGGGCAGGCGGCGCGCAGCGGCCTGATGTCCGCCTACCTCGCTGCCAAGGGCTTCACGAATTCCGAACAGCCCATCGAGGGCCCAAAGGGTTATGCCGCGGTGCTGGCCAATCCGTCCAATCCGGCCGCCGCAATCGACCGGCTGGGCAGCCACTTCGAAATCCTCAACCTGTCCTACAAGCCCTATCCCTCGGGCATCGTCAATCATCCCGGCGCGGATGCCTGCATCCGGCTGGCGAATGACAACCAGCTCGATCCGGCAACGGTGGAGAGCGTCCATTTGCGGGTGCATCCGCTCACCGTGCACCTGTGCAACCGCCAGCAGCCCAAGGATCGCGACGAGTGCCTGGTCAGCGCCCAGCACTGGGCTGCCGTGGCGCTGCTCTACCGCAGGGCCGGCCTGCGCGAGGCGACCGAACAATGCGCCACGGATCCGGCGGTTGCCGCTCTGCGCGCACGCATCACCCTCGAAGCTGACGACAATATGCCCGCGGAAGCCACCACGGTGACAGTCACGCTCAAGGATGGTCGCACCCTCCGGCATCACCTGGCGCAATGCATCGGCAGCCTGGGGCGCCCCATGACCGACGCCAACCTGGACGAAAAATTTCGCGGACAGGCATCCATGGTGCTGCCACCGGATCAGGTCGAAGCGCTTCGCGTCCAGTGCTGGGACATTGCCAAGGCGCCCGATGTGGGTGCGCTGGTGCGTCGCTTTTTTCTTCCGGGCGCGGCTTGAATAGCCCCCACCAAGTAGGTATTCGATGGATCTGAAGCTCGCAGGCAAGGTTGGCATCATCACTGGCGCAAGTCGCGGCATCGGTGCCGGAATCGCGCACGCGCTCGCCGGCGAAGGCTGCAAGCTCACGCTCGCCGCACGCAGCACGGATGAACTCGAAAGATGCGCCGGGGAGGTCAGGAAAGCGGGTGGACAAGCGCTGGTGAGTACCGCCGACATCCGCCAGCCCGCTTCTGCGGCCGCACTGGTCGAGGCCACGCTGGCGGCGTTTGGCCGGCTCGATTTCCTTGTCACGAACGCCGGCACCGCGAAGATGGGTCACTTCCTCTCGCTCACCGACGAAGACTGGCAGGAAGGCTACGCACTGAAATTCTTCGGCCACATGCGCCTCATTCGCGCGGCATGGCCGCACTTGAAAGCAGCAAAAGGTTCAGTGGTGGTCATCGCCGGAGCCGCCGGTCGCGAACCGGCCGCCACCAGCATGATCACCGGGTCGGTGAATGCCGGACTGATGAATTTCACCAAGGGACTCGCGAGCCTCGGCATCGATGACGGCGTGCAGGTCAATGCAGTCCTCCCGGGCGCGGTTCGCACAGAACGCTTTTTCGGCCGGATGAGCGCGGCTGCCAAAAGCCTGGGGGTGAGCGAAGCGGAAGCGGAACGCCGCATGGTCGCGGAAAAGCACATCACCCGCATTGGCGAGCCCGAGGATATTGCCGGACTCATTGCATTCATCCTCAGTCCTCAGGGCAGCTATCTGCAGGGCGCACTGATAGACATGGACGGCGGACGCACCAAGGGCATATGACCCGCCCGCCGTGAGCGCAGCAACTGAAAACGCAAGCATAATTGGACAACTACACACTCTAAAGGAGGCACCGTGAGCAAACTGATGCGCATCATCATAGGGACTACAGCACTGATTTGCATGGCCTGCAGCGCAGGGGCGGCCTGGGCCCAGTACCCGGAC
The DNA here is from genome assembly GCA_945885335.1 of Bordetella parapertussis. Lineage (GTDB taxonomy): Bacteria > Pseudomonadota > Gammaproteobacteria > Burkholderiales > SG8-39 > CAIYPG01. The sequence goes on along the minus strand of CAMCYY010000039.1, from coordinate 7,749 downwards.
AAACCGATTCGGGCCATCGTGCCCTTCGCCGCGGGCAGCTCGAATGACATCATGGCCCGACTGGTCTCCCCGCACATGGGCAAGGCCTTCGGCCATCCGGTCGTCATCATGAACATGCCCGGCGCCGACGGCCGCATTGGCATTGCAGCACTGGCCAAGTCCGCGCCGGACGGGTACACGATTCTGTTCAGTGGCGGCGCGATTTCACTCATTCCCGCGCTGCGCAAGGTAGTGCCCTTCGACCCGGACAAGGACATCCAGCCGGTGGCTGAACTCGGGTCCGGACCCTATGTCCTTGCCATCAACCCGAAGGTGCCGGCCAACAATCTGCGTGAGTTCGTCGAGTATGCGCGCAAGAATCCCGGCAAACTGAACGGATCATCCGGCGGCAACTCAACCTACATGTCGCTCGTGCTGTTCCAGACCGTGGTCGGCACAAAAATTGTCAATGTGCCCTACAAGGGCACTGGTATTGCCGCGACTGCCGTTGTATCCGGCGAAGTGGACTTCGCCGCCATGGACGGCTCGGCCTTTGCCTCTTTCATTCCTTCGGGCAAGGTGAAAGCGCTGGCCGTGGCAGGACCGAAACGCCTGCCCAGCCTGCCTGATGTTCCGACCACGCGCGAAGCGGGACTGCCAGAATTCGTGGCGGGCACCGGCTTTGGCGTCTATACCAAGCTTGGAACGCCGATGCCCATCGTCGTTCGCCTCAACGCCGAAATCAACAAGGCACTCGCCACGCCAGAAGTGACCAAGCACCTGAAGTCCCTCGGCCTCGAACCGGGTGATGGCAGCGTCGAGGAATTTACCCAGCAGTACAAGAACGATCTGGTGCGCTGGAAGAACGTCGTGGCCAAGGCCGGACTCCCGCTGGAAGACTGATGATCATGAAAGAAACGGCATCCTGCTTGAAAAAATGGTTCCGCCTCGGGCGGGGTGCGTCATGAATCCGCGCGGCGCCGTTGCCATTGTCGGTGCAGGGTCCCCGGGCCTGTTTCGCTCCTCCGAGGACTCGGCCATCACCCTGGCGCACAAAGCGGTCAGCCTGGCTCTGGCCGACGCCGGCCTGGACCGGAAGAAGATAGACGGTCTCATCATTCAGATTGGCTCGCCGCGCGGCCAGGACTACGACCTTGCCGCCAGCATGCTGGGCCTGAACACGCGCTTCAACAGCCAGACCTGGAGTCACGGCCGCTTCGGCGCCACGGTGGTGACGCATGCCGCCATGGCCCTCTCCTGGGGGCTCGCGGACTACGTGCTCTGCTTTGCTGCATACAACAACTCGGCCTTCGGGCGCCACGGCTCCAAGGAGCGTCCCAGCTTCGGCGAATCCCTGCGCGAAGGCGGTGGACCCCATGCCGAAACGCCCCACGCCGGACTCACCGCGCCGGTGGCCGGCGCGGGTCTCGCGACGCAGCGCTACCTGCACAAGTACGGCATTCACCCGGACAAGCTGGCCGAGATACCGATCGCTTTCCGCAACCATGCCATGCTCAATCCCGAGGCGGTGATGCAAAAGCCGCTGACACGCGAGGACTATTTCGCCTCGCGCTACATCGTCGAGCCGCTGCGACTGTTCGATTGCTCGGTGCCGGTGGATGGCTCGGTGGCACTGATCCTCACGACCGCAGAGCGCGCGCGTGACTGCACCAAGGCGCCGGTCTACCTGCTCGGCAGCCAGGGCATCCACGCGGGCCCCAATGAATTCATCTTCGGACAGCCCGGCCTCGGCGTGAATCAGGCTGAGGAGTTCGACTACCAGCCCTCCTCAGACCAACTGGTCTACCGCATGGCGGGCGTGACCCCAGGCGACATCGACGCCTTTTACACCTACGACGCCTTCTCGCCCAATGTGCTGTGGGGACTGGAGCGATTCGGCTTCTGCAAACCCGGCGAAGGCGCCGACTGGGTGCAAAACGGCCGTATCGGGCCTGGCGGCGATCTGCCGGTGAATACCAACGGCGGCTTCCTCTCCTGCGGGCACTTCAACAGCTGGTTCGAGATGCTGGAAATCACGCGCCAGTTGCGCGGCGAGTGCGGCACGCGTCAAGTGAAGAATGCCGAACTCATGCAATGGGGAACACCGGTGGGTGATTCTGTCATTTTCGGAAAAAGCACTTGATAGAGAGCGTATCCACATGGCTATTGTGATCACTGAACGGCACTTTCCCCATGATCCGGCCGGACTTCTGCCGGCGGTCAATGCCGACAACGCCCAGTACTGGGAAGGTCTTGCTGCGGGCGAACTGAACGTGCAGAAATGCGACGGCTGCGGGCGACCGCGCTATCCCATTGTGCCGGTGTGCCCGTACTGCGCCGCAACCGAATGGTCGTGGATCGGGCTGTCGGGCCGGGGCAAGATATTCAGCTGGGTACGCTACCAGCGCAGTTACCTGCCGGAATTCGAGGACCTCATGCCCTACGTCGTCATCCTCGCCCAGTTGGACGAAGGGGTGCGCATGTTCGGCCGCCTGATGGACAAACTGCCTGCCACGACACCCGTCAACATCGATGCCCCCGTGGAAACAATCATCGAGAAGTGGCCGGACGGACGCTGCGTACCGGCCTTCAAGCTCGTTGGAGGGAAATCATGAGAGCTGCTGTGATGCACGAGCAGGGCGCGCCCTCGGTGCTACGCATCGAAGACGTTCCAACCCCCGGATTCAAAGCCAACGAAGTGTTGCTCAAGGTCGGCGCAGTGGGCGTCTCCTACCACGATGTGGTGGAGCGCAACGGCGCCTACCAGCGCGGCGTGCACTTCCCCATGGTGCTGGGCAACGAAGTCGCCGGCACCGTCGAGAAGGTCGGCGACCTGGTCACCACGCTGAAAGTGGGAGACCGCGTGTGCTGCAAGCCCTTCCAGGTGTGCGGCATGTGCCGGCGCTGCCGCAATGGCATGGAAACCGCCTGCAAGAAACGTCGTGGTGTGCGTGGCGGCTATGCGGAATACGTCGCGATTACCGAAGAGGCCCTGGTAAAAATTCCCGAGGGAGTCAGTTTCGAGGAAGCCTGCATGCTGGGCGCCTCCACCGGGGTGGCGTTGAACGCCGTGCGGGATGTGGCGAAGGTGCAGATCGGCGAACGCGTGCTGGTCACCGGGGCCAGCGGCGGCTGCGGCATCCCCTCGGTGGAAATCGCCCGCGCATCCGGGGCCATTGTCATCGCGGTCACCCGCTCCGAAGCCAAGCGCCGGGACTTGCTGGAGATTGGCGCACACCATGTCATCGTCGCACCCGATGGCAAGGACTTCTCGGCAGATGTCAATGCCCTGACACAGGATGAGGGTGTCGATGTCGTCATCGACAACGTCGGCAGCCGCGTCTTCACGCCCAGCTTCAAGAGCATGGCGGTGGGTGGGCGCTACGCGTTCGTCGGCCAGCTGTTCCGCGAGGAAATCTCCATCAATCCGGCGCGGATTTTTTTCAAGCGCGCCAAGTTCCTCGGCGTGGGCAGTTGCCGCCGCGACCAGCTGGAGGATGCGGTTGCCCTGGTCGCCGCCGGCACGGTGCGGCCACGCGTGGCCAGAGTACTGCCGCTGGAGCAGGCCGCCGAAGCGCATGCCATGGTCGAAGGCGGAGACGTCGTCGGCCGCGTCGTATTGAAACCCTGAACACCCAAGACAACCAAAGCAACCAAGGAGCATCCATGCCAAAGACAGCAAAAAAGACCAAGGCAGCGACGAAGGCGAAAGCCGTAACAAAAGCGAAGGTAACGAAAAAGACAAAACCCGTGGCAAAAGCCGCGCCGAAAAAACGGCAGATGCCGCTGGCGGGAATCCGCGTCTGCGACCTGACCGGGCACGCCTCGGGGCCGATGTGCGCCATGACGCTGGGCGACTTCGGCGCCGAAGTCATCAAGGTCGAGCCACCGCGCGGCGACCATGCGCGCTCCTGGGGCTCGGCGCGTTTCGGCAAGAAGATGGACCTCTCATCCGAATACGCTGCGCTCAACCGCAACAAGGAAAGCGTGGTCATCGACCTGAAGAACCCCGAGGGCCTGGCACTGGTGAAGGACATCATCAGCAAGTCCGACGTGGTCCTCGAGAACTTCAAGCCCGGCGTGCTGGAACGCCTGGGCCTGGGCTACAAGGTGATCGAGAAGCTCAACCCGCGCGCGGTGCTCTGCAGCATCTCGGCCTTCGGCCAGACCGGCCCCATGGCCAAGCTGCCCGGCTTCGATCTGCTGATGCAGGCCTATGCGGGCGCCCTCAGCATCACCGGCGAGCCGAACCGCCCGGCGGTGCGCATCGGGCCTTCGACCATCGACTTCATGACCGCAGGACACGGCGTCATCGGCATCATGATGGCGCTCAGGGAACGCGATCAGAGCGGCCGCGGCCAGCATGTGGACACCTCACTGTACGAGACTGCCATCGTGCAGATGACCCACATGATCCTCGACTCGAGCGCCACCGGCGTGGTGCCTGGACGCTGGGGCCCATATTTCCCGTTCCTCGCGCCTTATGGCATTTTCGAGGCCAGCGACCGCGAGTTCTACATGGGCGCCTCCACGAACATCATGTGGGGCCGGCTGATGAAGGAAATCGGTCGCGAGGACCTGATGGCCGACAAGCGCTTCCTCAACAACTCCGATCGCGCCCAGAACCAGGAGGCGCTGTACGAAGTGCTGCTGCCGATATTCAAGAGCAAGACGTCCAAGCAATGGGTCGAGATCGCCACGCGCCTTGGCATCCCCCACAGCCTGATCCACAACCTCGGTGAAGTGGTAAATCAGGAACAGGCCATCGCGCGCAAGGCCGTGGTACCGGTGAAGGGCATTCCCAACGGGCGTTCCGCCGGCATCCCGATCAAGCTGTCGCACACGCCGGGGAAGATCCGCAAGGCGCCACCGTCGCTGGGCCAGGACACCAACGCCGTTCTGAAGCGCCTGGGCTATTCCGCCACCGACATCAAGAAGCTGCGCGCGGCGGGTGCCATGGGCAGCGGGAAGGTGGAAGCGCACTGAGCATTGCCGACTGCCTGCAATAAAACAACGTAAATGAAGCAACTAAGGAGGATCTGATCATGAACGCCCGATTGATCGCCCTGCTGGGCACGATGCTGTTGTCGCTGCTGCCCGCCACGGTGCATGCGGAGTACCCGGAGAAACCCATCCGCATCATCGTGCCTTTCGAGCCAGGCGGCGCCAATGACATCATGGCGCGCGTCACTGGTCCCAATCTGAGCAAGGCGGTGGGCCAGCCGGTGATTGTCGAAAACCGGCCGGGCGCCGGCGGCAACATCGGCTCGGTCCTCGTTGCCAGAAGTCCGGCCGATGGCTACATGCTGCTTTTCACCGCCGGTGGCGCCACGCAGAATCCGGCGCTGTATCGCAACCTCGCCTACGACCCCATCAATGACTTTACGCCAGTCGCGGTACTCGGATTCGGCCCGCATATTTTTGTGGCTAATCCCCGGCTGCCTTTCGCGAATATCAAGGACGTCGTCGAATATGCAAAGAAAAACCCGGGCAAACTGAACGCAGCCGCCGGCGGCGCTACCACCCGCCTGGAGAGCGAGATGTTCCAGTTGCAGAACGGTGTCAAGGTGGAAATCATTCCATACAGCGGCACCGGACGCGCGTCCACTGCCGTGCTCGCAGGCGAGGCCGACTTCGTGATCATGGACACCTCGCCCGTGATCTCCCTGATCAAGAGCGGCAAGCTCAAGGGCCTCGCCATCATCGGCAACGAACGCCATCCCGCACTGCCAGACATCCCCACCGCAAAGGAACAGGGCTATCCGGACTTCCTCGGCGGCATTACCTTCGGTGCCTATGCCAACGCCAGGACGCCGCGCGACATCTTGCAGAAGCTGAACACCACGCTGAACAAGGTTATGCTGACGCCGGAAATGACCGAATGGTTCGACAAGGTTGGGGCCAAGGCGGTGAACATGAACCTCGATGAAGCACGCGCCTGGTATGTCAAGGAAATCGCCGCATGGAAAGACGTCGTTGCACGGGCCAAGATCCAGACCCTGGATTGATCGCTCCGAAATAATCGACCAGGAGATGAATATGAAATCCATATCGCTGAAATATGCCACCTTGCCGCTGCTGAGTTCGATGCTGGGTCTGGTGCTGTCGTCACCGGTGCAGGCCGAATACCCTGAGAAACCGATTCGCGCCATCGTGCCATTCGCGCCAGGTGGCGCCAATGACGTGATGGGACGGCTGATGTCACCCGAGATATCCAAGCTGCTCGGCCAGCCTGTGATCGTCGAGAACAAACCGGGTGCCGGCGGAAACATCGGCCTTGATTTCGTGGCCAAATCGAAACCCGACGGCTACACGCTGCTCTACAGCGCGACGGCCTCCACGCAGAATCCCGCTCTGTACCGCAACCTGCCCTTCGATCCCATCAAGGACCTCGTCCCTACCGCCGAGATCGGCCAGGCGCCCTATGTGATCATGGTCAACCCGAAGCTGCCGCTCAAGACAGCCATGGACCTCGTTGAGTACGCGCGCAAGAATCCGGGCAAACTGAACGCTGCCTCCGGCGGGCTGGGAACTCAGTTGTCAGTCGAAATGTTCCGCATCAAAAACAAGCTCTCGCTGGAAATCATTCCCTATCCTGGCACCGGGCCGGCCGCCGTCGCGGTGCGCCAGGGCATAGCGGATTTCGCCATCATGGATACCTCGGCCTACACCGGCTTCCTCGCGGCAGGCCAAGTAAAAGCGCTCGCTGTGGCTGGCGATAAACGCATGAGTTCCCTGCCGGATGTACCGACCGCGCGTGAAGCAGGGCTGGGCGACTACCTGGCCGGCACGATTTTCGGCATGTATGTCGCCGGTGGAACGCCGAACGACATCGTGCAAAAACTGAACACCACGGTCAACAGGATCATCTCGAATCCGGAAACCGTGGAGCGGCTGCGCAGGCTCGGCGCCGAACCGAATCCGAAGAGCGTCGATGAGTTCACGAAGCTGATTCATTCGGAGATCGCACTGTGGAAGACCATCGTCAAGCAGGCAAACATTCCCTACGTTGACTGAGCGTGGACTGAAGCTTGGCACAATCAGGAAATCAATAAATATCATTTTAATATCTGATACCTTAATCCAAGAGCAATAACCGGATAATTGTTATCAGATGGCTCCAGCGGCGCCCGGCCTTACCGGCCGGATGTCCGCAGGCGGCGGGGATGCCACGCGGTCCAGCGGTCGGCCGAGCGCTGGACCGAGGGAAACACAAACTGCCATCCCCACTCGCAGTGGCGCGTGCGGCAGCCACACCTCGCCGCAGCCCTCTTTCAGATCCACCTGATGCATTTCACGCACCTGCCCCAGGTGCGCTTGGGGCGGCTGCACCACCGCGTCAGGCAGCATGGTGCCCCGATCCTTGCCGCCCTTCGCATCGCGGATGAACATCTGCCGATAGGCAAAATCAACGTCCTTGACGCGCAGCTTCAGGCATTCGGCCTGGCGCAGGCCGGCGCCATACAACAACCCGTTAGTCCCCTTATTCTCGCGGAACCACAGAGTGTGGCTGTGCATACAATAAACATTGATGCGCCACCTATTTGTGCATACACTTTAGCCCATTAAAGTCGACTTTGATCCAACCAAGAACGAGAGAAACATCAAAGAGCGCCAGCTCTCGTTCGAACGAGTGGCAGAAGTCGATTTCAATACTGCAATGGTGTTGCCGGACACCCGAAAGGCATATGGCGAAACCCGTTACATCGCGCTGTGCTACCTGGACCGCCGGCTACATGCGCTGTGCTTTACCGAGACGGGCATTCGGGT
>CAMCYY010000038.1 GCA_945885335.1 Bordetella parapertussis | reverse complement strand
TCTACAGCTTGAAGGAAGCGGTGACCCTGATTGAACGCTGGCGATACCACTACAACCATGTCCGTCCGCACAGCAGCCTGGGATTCAGACCGCCGGCGCCTTTAACGAAGCTGCCCGCATATGCGGGCAGCTTCCAGCTAAAACCCCCCACAGGAGCGCCACCTATGCACAATCCATAGTCCTTTATTAAAAGGTCTTCGAACCGTTACACTCTCAATTACATTGGTATAGAAAGCTCGGGCTGGTCAATGGCACCAACCGCCTGCCTGCCTCAATATTATTATCATTTTTATATGCAGCTCGTTATTTAAAAAGCATTAACAAAAGAAATGTAATCACCGGATTTCATCGAAAACGTATCCAGGGAGAGTGCAATGAGCGTACTTGAGATCGAACGCAACGAGGGCGTGATGGTCCTGCGCATGAACCGCCCCGAACGCATGAATGCACTGGGCTCCGAATTGCGCGAGGCGCTGGCCGAGGCCTGGTGCGAGTTCCGCGACAGCCGCGATCTCGAAGTTGCCATCTACACCGGTACCGGGCGTGCCTTCTGCGTCGGCGAGGACATGAAGGAGTCCCTTGAGCGCGGCACCGTCGGACGCCAGCCCACGCGCGTGGAAGACCCCTATCGTGCCGGCAAGCTGGACAAGCCGGTCATCGTCGCCATCAACGGCTTTGCCATGGGCGGCGGCTTCATGCTGACCGAACTGGCTGACCTGCGCGTGGCGGTGCACGAAGCGGTGTTCGAATCCTCGGAGGCCAAGCGCTGGCTGATGGGCGGCTTCAATCATGGCGTCAAGAACAACCTGCCGCATGCCTTCGCCACGGAACTGGCCTTCGCCTTCCGCTTCAGCGCCGAGCGCATGCACCAGATGGGCTACCTCAACCGCTTGGTGGATGCCGACCAGTTGCTCCCTACGGCCAGGGAAATGGCCGCGCATCTGATGTCGCTGCCACCCGCCTCACGCATCAACACCATGCACATCATGCGCGCCATGCGCCCGGTGGTGCCCAAGGAACTGGAGGAATACGCTGCCGTACTCCATGAATACGGTGCAAAATCAGACCTCATCGAGTCGCGCAAGGCGTTTGCCGAAAAACGGACGCCGAACTTCAAGGGTTGGGACAATCCGGGCGATCGCGAACGCACGCCGCGGATGAATCGCAGCAAGTAGTCGTACACAAGCAAACGTACAAAGCGGGCATCTGCAGTTGAAGGCTTACGCCAGGCAAGGCGCCAGACGCTTTACGTCGAACATCGCCGGACAATTTAGCGGAGACGCAAATGGGCAATCTGTTCCAGGGTCACGTCACCTCGGTCAACGTCAAGGGCGACGGCATGAGTTCGGCACAACTGCTGTTCACCGTGCAGGACGAAGGTCTTGCGCCGAAATCCATGGCCTTTGTGGCACTGTCCTGGCCGGCACTGGAGCCGCAGGTGTTTTCCGCCATGGCGCAGTTTGTCACTGCAGCCTACTTCGCCGGCCGGCGCATTTCGGTTGGCTACAAGGAGGCCCTGCCGACTGCACTGGCCATCGAGGTATTCGCCCCCTCGCCAATGAAGGGAAAAAAGAAGAGCGTCAAGACCAAGGCCGCAAAGAAAAAGACAACAAAGAAAAAACAAGGCCGGTAGTCACTGGTCACCGGCCTTGTAGATACAACTAAAACAACCGGCTTTGCCGCCGGTCAGTTCTCGAGCTTGATGTTAGCCCGTTTCACTACCGCTTCCCAGCGGTCGATCTCGGATACCAGCACCTTGCGCAATTCCTCGGCCGGGCGGGGCGAGGCCGGCGTGGAAGCATCGGCAATCATCTTCTTCCTCAGATCCGGATCCGTCAGGGCCTGTGCAACACCACGATTCAGTGCGTTGATAATGGCCGTCGGCGTTTTCCCCGGCACGTACAGCGCATAGGTGTTCGACAATTCATAGCCAGGCAGGCCCGATTCGGCCACAGTGGGCACATCCGGATAGTCCGGCATGCGTTGCAGCGTGGCGGCGCCGACGATCTTGGCCTTGCCGGTGCGCACCAGTTGCAGGCCGGAAATCGAACCCATCAGGATGTCGAGGCGCCCGGCGGCCAGGTCGATGTTGGCCGGGCCGTTGCCCTTGTAGGCAATGTGCACCATGTCGATACCGGCGCCGAACTCCAGCAGTTCCATCCCCATGTGGATCACCGAACCCACACCCGAAGATCCGTAATTCAGCTTACCCGGATTTTTCTTCGCGTAATCGATCAGCTCGCGCACATTGTTGACCGGTGAATTGACGGGCACGAAGATCAGGTAGGGCTGCGAGCTCATCTGCGCAACTGGCGCCAGCGCAGTGCGTACATCGGCCTCGAATTTCTTGAACACGGTGTTGATCGGCAGCGAGCCGCCGGTGCTGAGGATGGTGTGGCCATCGGGCGCCGCGGCAATTGCGGTATTCACCGCAATCACGCCGTTCGCGCCGCTCACGTTATCGACGACCACCGCATGCGCCAGGCCTTCGCCCAGCTTGGCCGATACGGCGCGAGTGATGATGTCCAGTCCGCCGCCGGCCGTCACCGTGGTCATGACGCGAATGGGCTTGGACGGAAAGCCGGGCATCAGGAAGCGCTTGTCCTGTGCGACAGCCGAGGTGGAAAAGAACGCTGCGGAAACGGTCAGCGCGAGGGCCGCGCCGAACAGGGATGCGGTGGTTTTCATAATCTCCTCCAGGTTGCGGCGGACCTGCAGGCCGCCGGGTTCGTTTCGGGTCGAAGTGCCGAAGTGCGGCTGGCCGCCTTCGCGCTTTTTATCATTCTGCAACCCGCTTGCGCAAAGATGGTAAACGATTTCCGCCGCCATGCGCTGTCCGTTACAAGGCACCGTCGATCACGCCTGGCAATGCAGCTAGAATGTCTCCCTACGCCCTTCAAAGCCGCACAGCCCATGCCCATCTACGAATACGCCCACACAGCCGGGGCGGGACCAGAGTGCAACCAGCGCTTCGAGATATTTCAGCGCATGGCGGACGACAAGCTCACCGCCTGCCCCGTCTGCGGCCAGCCCTGCGAGCGCCAGATCAGCGCCGTCGCTCTGGGTGGAAAATTTTCCACCTCCGACAGCGCCGTGGCGAACTCCGGCTTCACCAAGTACAAGAAGGCCGGCGATGGCGTGTATGAGCGCACCGTCGGCACTGGCGGCCCGGAAATCCTGCATCGTTAGACCATCGTTAGACATGGGGGCTGCGCTGGAAGACGGAATCGCCGTCTCGTGCACGCCAAACGGTTGATGACACATACCGCACCGAGTAACGCCGCGTCTTCGCCACGCTGACCCGCCTGCTCGGAGATTTCGACCTAGGCGAAGAAGCACTTCACGAAGCCTTCAGGGCCGTGCACGAACAATGGCGCGATGGTATGCCGGATAATCCGCGCGCCTGGCTGGTCTCGGTCGGCCGCTTCAAGGCCATCGATGAGGCGATTGACTCGCCTGAATCAGACGATCCTGGAATCGCCCGCTCGAATACGATCACTGCGCGGGCTCTACACGCAGTATCGGCGCCTGCGCGCTATCGATGGCCAGGTAGAGAAATCCGTCCGGGCCCTGCTTCACGTCGCGCACGCGACCCACGCCCCTGAGATAGCGCTCCTCAGTGACGACCTTGCCATTTTGCAGCCGCAGCCGCACGAGTCCGCCGGGGGTCAACGACCCGACGAACAGGTCCCCCTTCCACTGCGGAAAGCGATCCCCGGTGTAGAACTCGGCTCCCGACGGCGCGATTACCGGATCCCAGTAATACGCCGGCTGCTCCATGCCCTCGCGCGCCGTGCCCACGCCGATCGATCCGAGGCTGTATTCGCGCCCGTAACTGATCACCGGCCAGCCGTAGTTGCGCGCAGCCTTGGGCTGGTCGAGCTCGTCGCCGCCACGCGCGCCGTGCATGACAATCCAAAGTTCGCCTGAACGCGGATCGAGCGCGGCGCCCTGTACGTTGCGATGCCCGTATGACCAGATTTCCGGGCGCGCACCGGCACGCGAGACGAACGGGTTATCCTTGGGTACCGAGCCGTCGGGATTGATGCGAACCAGCTTGCCGATGGTATTGCCGAGGTTCTGCGCCTCGTCCCGGAACGAGGCGCGGTCGCCAAGCGTGACGAACAGCGTGCCGTCCCGGGCGAAGACCAGTCGCGATCCCCAGTGGTTGCGAGACTCGACCTTCGGCGTCTGCCGCCAGACGACCTGCAGGTTCTGCAGCGACAGAGCGTCTTCAGACAGACGTGCGCGGGCAACTGCCGTTCCGGCGCCGCCGGATCCGGGTTCCGCATAAGACAGGTAGACCAGCCGGTCCTCGGCATAGCGGGGCGACAGCGCGACATCAAGCAACCCGCCCTGCCCGCGCGCCTCGACTTGCGGCACTCCCGCGAGCGGCCTGGAAAGGCTCCCGTCCTTCCCGACAATGCGCAGACGCCCGGGACGCTCGCTCACCAGCATTCGCCCGTCAGGCAGAAATTCGATCGACCATGGATGCTCGAGTCCCTCGGCGACCTTGACAACGCGGATCGGTGCATCAACCGCCTCCGGCGTGGGCGAGCGCGGCGCCTGGGCGAACGCCGACACTGCAATCAGACAGCACAGCGGAAGCAGCAACTGGCGCAGGTGGTGCATGGTCAGCCTCGGTGAGGTGTGAGCAGTTAAGACAGTGACACCCAGCTTTGGGTTCAAGCCGGGTGCAATGCTCTCACGGCCCGGAGCTCCACGCCACCTTGGCCTGTCCCGTTTTCACGCTGCCTTGTCGTGTTCCCGCATTGACACAGTGAGTAAGATCTGGCCCGCAGATTGCGCGCCTCCCGCTCGGCCCGTAGCGCAGCAGCCAGCGCCTGGTCGCCATACGCGATGCAGCACTGATCAGCGTAAGGTCAAGCAGATCGCGCTGCGCACGGCTGCGGCCGAAGCGGCTCGCGCGGTTGCGAATCGAACCCAGCAGCTCCGCCGCCGGCCGGTAGTTACCCTCGCCAAAGGCATGAATGGCCCGCGTCGCCGCTCCACCAACCTCGAGTGTGAAATCTGCGTCGTCGCCCTCTTCTTTCAGCGCGCGCTGCCCGTGAAAGCCATCCAGTAAACAGAAAGCTTGGGAGAATTTACTCATGCACTTGCAAAAAACTTTTTAAATCAGAAACGCCGCGCCCGGGCGGCTGGTTTCGATTCGCCGATGGCCAAACACGCAGTGGATGGCGAGGGGAGTCACCGGCACTTTCGCCGGCTCCATGATGACCTGCTTGTGAATTTATGATGGCGGCCTGGATGGGTCCGGCAAGGTGTTGACCCTGAATGCCGAAGGCCCCAGCATGGCGGGCGACGGCACCATGGCGAAGTATCAGGACACGGTCGAGGTCATCAATGACAACGACGGCACGCAGTCCTCGCAGGTGCACATGCCTGAGGGCACGTGGAAGAAATTCATGACGGTGCGTTACCGCCGGAAGAAATAGGAGACCCGCATGCTCAAGGCACTCAAGATCACCATCCTCGTCGTCGCTGCGGCCGTGGCAGCGCTGCTCGCCGTCGCCGTCGCGCGTCCGAACAGTTTTCGCGTGGAACGCTCTGTCGCGATCAAGGCGCCCGCGGAGCGCATCTACGGCCACATCGCCGATTTCCGCGCATGGCCCGCCTGGTCGCCCTGGGAGAAGCGGGACCCGGCGCTGAAGCGCCAGTTCGACGGCCCGGCCAGTGGCAGGGGTGCTGCTTATGCCTGGGAGGGCAACCAGGACGCCGGGTCAGGGCGCATGGAGATCACCGAGGCGGTGCCGCCGTTGAAAATAGTCATCGACCTGCGCTTCCTGAAGCCCATGGCGGCTCGCAACACCGCCGAGTTCACGCTGCAGGGCGAAGGCGGAGGCGGAGGCAAGAACGAAAGCACGGGCACCCGGGTCACCTGGGCCATGCACGGGCCCAGCCCGTTCCTCACCAAGCTCATGGACCTGGTCTTCGGCATCGACAGGATGGTCGGACCGGACTTCGAGGCGGGACTCGCGAACCTCAAGACCGTCGCGGAGAAATAGCCGCGGCAATTATGACTGGCGGCGACCGTCGGTGATCGGCACGCCGGGGACAGGCGGTCAGGCCAATTCGATCAGCGTGTCCGACTCGGCAACCGTCGCGCCAGCTTCACTGCAGAGTTTTGCCACCGTGCCGGCAGCTTCAGCCACAACCGGGATCTCCATCTTCATCGATTCGACCATGGCCACCTCCTGGCCTTCGATGACAGCGTCACCCGGCTTGACCAGGTAATGCATCACGACCCCCGACACCGGAGATTCGATTTTCTTCATGGCGGTCTCCTGAAGGGGCGCTGCCAGGCAGCGCCCCTGGTTGGCCCGGTTGGCGGGGAGTACTGGTCCGACTAGTTCGCCTTGGCACCCGACTCCTTGACGATGACACTCCACTTCGCCATTTCGGCCTTCAAGAAGGTTTCGAGTTCGGCGGGGCTTGACCCGATCGGCATAATGGAGGCGAAGGCCAGTTTTTCGCGCACGTCGGGCATCTTCAGTGCGCGCACCACATCGGCCTGCACCTTGTCGATCATGGCTTTCGGCGTCTTGGCCGGCGCGAACATGCCGTACCAGGCCGCGGCCGCGTAGCCCGGCAGCGCCGCTTCTGACACCGTGGGCAGGTCGGCCAATGTGCTAACGCGCTGCGAGGTGGTGACTGCCAGTGCAAACAGCTTGCCGGCGCGCACCATGGGCAGCGCACTGGATGAGCCGAAGGTGAGCTGCACCATGCCTGCGGTCAGATCAGTCACCGCCGCCGGGCCGCTCTTGTAGGGCACGTGGACCATTTTCACGCCGGCCATCTTGGAAAACAGTTCGCCTGCGAGATGCTGCGACGAGCCACTGCCGGCAGAGCCGTAGTTCAACTTGCCCGGATTGGCCTTGGCGTAGGCAATCAGATCCTTGACATTGCGTGCCGGCACGGAGGGGTGCACCACCACGATGTTCGGCACCTCCATCAGCAGCGAAACCGGCAGGAAATCGGCAACCGGGTCATAGGGCAGCTTGACGTACAGCGCGGGGTTGATGGCATGCGCCGGGCTGGTGATCAGATAGCTGTAGCCGTCGGGCGCAGACCTCGCCGCAGCTTCGGTGCCGACAATGCCGCCTGCGCCGGAACGGCCATCCACGATCACCTGCTGGCCCCACATCTCGGTGAGCTTGGGTCCGATCAGCCGCGCCGCCACATCGGGCGCGCCGCCGGGGGCTCCAAAAGCCAGAATGAAGCGCACCGGCTTGTTCGGGTAATTCGCCTGGGAAAATGCAGCGGTGCTGAACGCACCCGATACCGTTGCCACGGTTGCCGCGGCCAGACCTGCAACAAATGCATTTTTACGCATGACGTCTTCCTCCAGAATTTTTTGTCAGCTTGTTAGTTCACGCCCCGGGACAATACCCCGGATGCGGAGCGCGGCACAAGTCGAATAACGGCTGGTCGCTCTTGCTGCAACAATATCAGCGTCTCGAGGGCTGCGGATTGGCATATGCAATCAATTACTTCAGAGCCAGCGTCAAAACCCCATCATTTGCCCGCCATTGGCCCGCAGCGTCTGCCCGGTGACAAATCCCGATGCCTTGCTGCACATGAACAGCACGGTGGATGCGATTTCCTCGGTACTGCCGTAGCGGCGCATCGGGATGTATTCGGGCACGGCCGCCCGCGCCGTGCGGTGCGAGGGACGGCTGGTGTCGATGTGCCCGGGCGCCACGCAGTTGATGCGGATGTTGTGCGGTGCCAGCTCCTTCCCCAGTGCACGCACCAGGCCTGCCAGTCCGCTCTTGGCCGCGGAGCTGTGCGCCTTGCCCACAATGCCCCACTCGGCCCCGCCCAGCGTGACGATGGCTCCGCCCCCGGCCTTGAGCATGTGCGGCAGGCAGGCCTTGATGCAGTGAAAGGCCCCGTCCAGCGTCGTGTCGATGGGCTTTCGCCATTCTTCATAGCTCATGTCCATGAACGGAATCTCGCGGCGTACCGAGGCATTGAGGATGAGGTAATCCAGCCGGCCGAACCTGGCCACGATGCCCTCCACCATGGACTTCACCGCAGCAGCGTCGATCACGTCGGCCATGAACACCTCCGCGCAGCCGCCTTCTTTCCTGATCTCGGCCGCGGTGCCCTCCGCCGCTTCGCGCGATGAGCGGGTGTTGACCGCCACCGTCGCACCCGCCTCGGCGAACGACAGCGCAACAGAGCGCCCGATATTGACGCCCGCGCCGGTCACCAGGACCACCTTGCCTTCGAACTCCCTGACTTGCATGTTCACTCCTCCAGTTTGAAATCTCACTTGAAGCTGCCTGCGCGTCAGGCAACTTGAATTGAAACACACAAAGTGCCAATGACAACCAATGGATCTTTCAGCCCGATTTTCAGCCCGCTTCTCAGCCCATCGCCCGCACGATCAGCGAATTCCAGTACTTTTTGAAAATCGGTTCTAATACTCTCCAATAAAGTACACAAATCGGAGGAGACCCCATGAGCAACGACACGCTTGCCACCGCCAGCCGCATTGCCGATCCCGGCCTGCGCGCCCTGTATCGCCAGGAGAACCGCTGGCAGGCCTGGATGGATGTGGAAGCCGCACTGGCGCGCGCCCAGGCTGGCCTTGGCATTATTCCGAAAGAGGCTGCGGTGGCGATCACCGCCAAGGCAAACCTCGAACTCATGGACCGCGCGCGCATCGACGAAGGCTTCCGGCGCACCGGCCACACCATCGTGCCGCTGGTGTGGGAGTTGTCGCGCATTGTCGGCGAGCCGCATGGCGGCTGGGTGCATTGGGGCGCCACCACGCAGAACATCACGCAGACCGGCGACATTCTGGTACTGCGCCAGGCGCATGCCATCTTCCTCAAACAGATTGGCGAAATTCTCACCGCCATGGCCGACCTCGCCGACAAGGGCGCCGACATGCCCATGGCGGCACGCACTCACGGCCAGCACGCCGTGCCCGCCACCTTCGGTTTCAAAGTCGCGACCTGGATCGATGAACTGCTGCGGCATGTGGAGCGCTTTCAGCAGGCAAAGCCACGGATCTTCGTGGCCATGCTGGGCGGTGCCGCGGGCACCTTTGCTTCTCTCGGCGAACAAGGGCCGGCGGTGCAGGCTGCGATGGGCCGCGAACTGGGCATGCCGCCCATGGCCGTGCCATCACGTTCGATCGGCGACCATCTCACCGAGAACATCTGCCTGCTTGGCATGCTCGCCGCGACCTGCAGCCGCGTCGGCCGCGAAATCTACACGCTGATGAAAACCGAATTCGGCGAGGTCGAGGAGCCCGTGCCGCCCGGCACCGTGGGCTCGTCAACGATGCCGCAGAAGCGCAATCCCAAGCTGTGCCAGGACATCGTCGGCACGGCCGCCGAAATCCGCTCCATCGTGCCGCTGGCGCTGGAGGCCATGCAGACCGAGCATGAGGCCGACCGCACCACCACGGTGATGATGGACGCGGCCGAATCGCGCGCCTGCATCCAGACCGGCGACATGCTGTCGCGGCTGCACGAGGTGATGCGCGGCCTGCAGCTCAATCCGCAGCGCATGCGCGCCAACCTCGATCTCGGTGGCGGCCTGATCATGGCCGAAGCCGTAATGCTCGATCTGGGCACGGCGCTGGGCCGCCAGCATGCGCACGATGTCATCTACGACGCTGCGCAGGCGGCCTTCGTGGAGGGCAAGTCCTTTTCATCCCTGCTCGCGGCGGACACACGCGTCACGGCGCACCTGAAGCCGGCGCAGATCGATGCACTGCTCGACCCGGTGGCCTATACCGGGCATTGCGCGACAATGGCACGCGAGGCAGCGCAGCGGGCGCGTGCCACGGCAAAACAACTTGCATGAACCTGCAGAGGCGCGAGAACCCATGAGCTGGAACCCGGACCAATACCTGAAGTTTGCCGCGCCGCGCTTTCGTCCGGCGATGGATCTGCTCGCGCACATCACGCTCACCGCACCCCGGACCGTCTACGACCTGGGCTGCGGTGCAGGCAACGTGACGCGCATGATCGCCGAGCGCTGGCCGCAAGCCGCGGTCACCGGCATTGATGATTCCGCGGAGATGCTGAAAAAAGCCGAACAGGAAATGCCGGGCGTGAAATGGGTGCGGCAGTCGCTCGCCGGCTGGCAGCCGGCCGCGCCCGCTGAGGTCATCTACTCCAATGCCGCGCTGCACTGGCTGCCCGATCACGAAAAACTTTTTCCGGCGCTGGTCAGTTATCTTGCGCCCGGCGGCGTGCTCGCCGTGCAGATGCCGCGCAATTTCAACGCCCCCTCGCATACGCTGATCACCGACACCATGCACTCGGAACGCTGGCGTACAAAGTTCGCCAACTTCAGCATGCGCACACCGGCCACCGGCCCCGAGTGGTACTACCGCCTGCTCGCACCACTGGCGAAGACACTCGACATCTGGGAGACGGAATACCTGCAGGTGCTGGAGGGTCGTGACCCGGTGAAGGAATACACCAAAGGCACCTGGCTGCGACAGTTTCTCGACGCGCTGCCCGAAGCCGATCGCGACGCGTTCGAAGACGATTACGCCGCCCGCGTGCGCATCGCCTACCCGCAGCAGGCCGACGGCAAGACGCTGTTTCCGTTCAGGCGCCTGTTCATCGTCCTGCAGAAAGGCTGAGTTCCGGCTGGTAAAAAGGCGCCGCAAACTTTCCGACGAGCATTACAACGTGTAAGGCCAATGTTTGTTCGCGCCGTTACATCTTAACAATGCTAACAATGCGATACACAAAGTCCCTTGTGAGTGGCGCGGGGCCTGCCTAGAGTGGGCCTGCAGCATCCACCCACAGGAGGTTCCATGAACACATTCAAACGAGTCTCGTTGATTTCCGCCGTCGCTGCTGCATTTGCCATGACAGCCGCAATAACGGTACCCGCCATGGCACAGGCACCAAGTGCAGCAAAGCCCCAGACAACAACACCGGCCCCGCAGTTCAGGCACGAGCACCGCCAGCAGCGTGAACCCCGGGCCTTCAGCAAACCCACCGAGCGCGTTGAAGCACGGCTTGCCTATCAGCGCACGGCGCTGAAGATCACGCCGCAGCAGCAGACGCAGTGGGAACGCTACGCCAGCTTCGCGCGTAAACAGGCACAGGACATGGAGCAGCGCTTCGCTGCCATGGGCCCGCACGGCTCACGTCCTGCCTCTGCACCAAATGCCATCCAGCGCCTGGAACGGCAGCAGGCCATGCTCAGCCAGGCCAGCAGCAGCATGAACGAGCGCATCGCCGTGCAAAAGCCGCTGTATGCGGCGCTGTCACCCGAGCAGCAGAAAGTTGCCGATCAGGTGTTCAATCCGCGCCGCGGTGGCATGGATGACCGGGGTGACAAGGGTGGCAGGCGCTGGCATGGTGAACGCGGTGGCCATCGCTTCGGCCAAACGGGATAGTTCATGAAGAAATCCATGATCGCCCTGCTTCTGGCCGTCGCCGGTCTGGCGGGTTGTGCGGTGGTGCCTTACGGCCCGCCGATTGGAGTCGGCGTCGTTGTCAGCCCGGGTGGATATGGCCATTCCCATGGTGGTCATGGCCACAGCCGCGGACACCGCAGGCGCTGACCTGCCGTCGGTAAAGTGTAAAAGTCGGTAAAGCCTCAAAAACAACGGCCCTGTGCAAAATTCGCACAGGGCCGCTTTCATTCAGTGGCCGCCACGTCAGTTCAATTGAGGTCAGGCCTAAGTCCGGAACTGATAGTAGTAACGCAGAACGCGCGGCACGTAATCGCGTGTTTCCGCAAAGGGCGGAATGTGGTTGCCGTATCGCACAACGTTATGCTCGCCGGCGTTGTAGGCGGCCAGCGCCAGCGGCAGGTTGTTGTTGAACATCTGCAGAAGATCGCGCAGGTAGCGCGCACCACCGTGAATGCTCTGCGCCGGATCGCGCCGGTTGGAGACGCCGTAGCGCTCTGCTGTGCCGGGCATCAACTGCATCAGCCCCACCGCACCGGCCGTCGATTCGGCAAACGGATTGAAGGCCGACTCGGCCGAAATCACCGCACGGATCAGGGCCGGCTCAAGATTGTTCGCCTTCGCCGCCGCCGCAATGTGGTTGGAGAACAGCTTGCTCTTCTCGGCCCAGCTGTAGGTCAGCGGTGCGCCGCGCGAGCCCGGAGCGGAGGTCCTGCGTGTGCCAGATGGCACCGGCTCCGAAACCGCATTATCACGCAGCACCAACTGGTAGCGCACGCCGGCCTGGCGGGGAATATTCGTGTAAGTCACCGCGCCGGTTTTCAGGTCAACCGTGCGATAGATGTCGGCCTGCACCGCACCACTGGCGAACAGCAGGCAGGCGGTGACTGCGGCGGGGAGGAAGGGGGCTGGGAGCTTCATCGGTGGCGGACTATAAACGCAGGCTGCCATGCATGCAATCAGGGAATTTTCCGGTGGAATTCCCGTAACACCCGAAGGGCAATCCCGCTGTCATGCGCCATGACGGGATCAATGAAGCATGCATGAAGTCTATATGAGTATTATTATCAGTTTTAATGATATATCTTTTATCAGAGCGCATAAACCGATTAAATATGATCATTAAAATATTGCGTCCAGTGCCGCTCAGGATGCCCTGGGATTCGGATGTGGCGGTTTCACCTCGCCCACCACCAGTTCGGGCCGCCCGGACCAGTGCCATGCCAATGTACTGCGCGACACACCAAGCAGCAGTCCGTGAAGCGCACTCGGGTGCACCCACAGGCCGTCGTTTTCCGTGGTCTTTTCGCCGCCGCGCGGCGTCCAGCGTGCCTGCGCCGCATTGAGCCGCGCGATCACCGCCGGAAAATCATGCGCCTCGACGTAGCACATGTACATGGAATCGCCCCACTTCTGCGCCCAGCGGCCCATGGCGCTTTCGCTGGTGTTCACCTGCGAAATCTCGATGCGATCCAGGCGGTCGGGCGGATTGAACAGCGTCAGCGTGCCGTCGTACTTGAAGCGCGCACTGTGAATGGCGCTGAAGCGCGTCGTGTCGAGCCCGAACATCGCCGAGTACTGCGACGCGGCGAGCCGCCAGTCGCTGGTGAGCGTGTTCGTCACCTCGTACAGGAAGCTGACCGGACCGACGCGCAGCCGGGGTGCGCTCTTCGAGATGACAAAGCGCATGCCGAAGTGCTGTGCCGGTTCGAGGTAGAACTGTTCGCCATCTTCGATGGGTGAATAGCCCAGCGCCGCGATGCGCCGGCGCAACCGCTCTGGCTCCGGCGTGGAAAAGCCCGCCGTCATCAGCCCCTCACCGCGCTGACGCAGAATCTCCGCCAGCCGTCCCTCGCCATCGGGCGCACACAATTCAATTTCACTTTCGCCCACGGCAAGCACCGTGCGTTTCGCGCCGAGGTAAGTGCTCCCCGATTCACGCGCCACTTCCGCACCCAGCAGCCCTTTGAATGCAGTGGCTGCCTGCGCCAGGTCCCGCACCGCGATCTGTACCCTATCAACACGATCCAGCATGACTTCCTCCCCCGTTTTGTTTTGAAGTGAAGCGCTGCGGTCCTGCAAAAGCGAATTTTCGATCTAGGAAGCGCCCGAATCAGACTTGCGCGGTTTGCCGCGCACGCGCGCCAGATAGCCGCCGGTTCCCATCAGCACCGCATTCATCCAGAACATGGCCAGAAGTCCGAAGGCCGAGGCAATGGCGCCGAAGGCAAGCGGGCTGATGATTTTCGTGATCTGGTTGGTGGTCATCTTCAGGCCGATGCCTTCGCCGGAACGCCCTTCTGCGGAATTCATGAACATCTGCATGGTCACGATGGGCTGGCCCGCCCCCATGCCCAGACCAAAAACAAACGACAGAAACCCGAGCATCCAGGCATTGCTGAACACCGGCATCAGCATCAGGCTGACCGCGCCCACCGAAAAAGACATGATCAGCACACGATCTTCATTCAGGCGCTTGATCAATGAGGGCAGGACCACGCGCACCACGAAGGCGGCGGCCGAATGGGCCGCCATGATGATGCCGATCAGCGAAGCCGACATGCCCACGGACACTGCATACACCGGCATGTAGAACTGGTACAGGTTGAGCCCGGCATTGAGCAGGCTGCCGGTATAGAGCGTGCGGCGCACGTTCGGGTCCTTGAGCATGGCCCAGGCGCCGCCGGGCACGGGCGCCGCCTTGTCGGCCCCGTCGTTACTTGCGCCCTTCCCGCTCTTATCGTCCTTCTTCTTATTCACAATTTTCACAATACCTGCCTCCAGCGGCGTGCGCCGGAACGCCAGCATGAGGAGCGGAATGAAGGCGAACATGCCCATCAGGAAGCTGGCCGTGGTATTCGTAAAGTGGCCAATCGCAAAGCCGCCCATTAGCGGCCCCATGAACTGGCCCAGGGAGTTCGTCAGTGCGTAATTGCTGAAATTGCGCGCCCGGTTATCAGGCGTGCTGAGCAGGCCGGTGAGATTCTGCGTCGAGACATTGAAGAACACCTGCGAAAAGCCGCACATCAGCGCGGCAATCATGATCGCAGTCAGCGACGGAAAGAAATACGGAAGCAGCATGCCCGCCCCCGTGCCCGCGGTGCCCAGCATCAGCAGGTAGCGCGAGCCGTAGCGGTCCGCCATGCGCCCGGCTGCCACCGCCAATAGCGAGGGGAACACCGCAAACATCGCGCCCAGCACGCCGATTTGCGCAGGCGAGGCATCCAGTTGCAGCGCAAACAATGCCAGCAGCACGCGGTTGCCGAAATTGCTGGCGGTATTGAATACGTTGAGTGAGAAAACGAAATGGATGGGCATAGAGGAACGATTTTAACCCGCCGAGCGACCCGCACCCCGGCACAATCCCGTCTGGCGTGCATCAACGCGACACGGCGAACCGGACAGTGGCATCATGTAAGCCCCGGTATCCGCACAAGACGCATCCAGGAGGAATCATGAGCGCGATTGCCCCGCAGCTGCCCCACAAGCCCTTCATCGAGCCCTATGCCAGCCTGAAGTATGACGAGCGCACCTTCACGATCGACGCCGCGGAGCAGAACCGTCTGGTCGAACTGTGCGGCATTGATTCATCCATCTTCGGTGGCATGGTCGATCCGGTGGCCTTCATCACCATGGCGATACGCGAAGGCATACGCAATGGCATCAGCGCTGCCGGAGCGGTCAACATGGCGCAGACCATCACGCAGCACCGCCAGTTGCGCCTGGGCGAACCCATCACCGTGGGCGGCGGCATCCTCAGCGTGGAGGAGGTGCCGCGCGGCCGCGTTGCGTTCAGCGAAACCTGGTTTGCCGGCGCCGACGGCAAGCGCGCTATCACCTCGACACGCAAATCGCTGCGCCCCGATCCGGCCAAGGCCGCGGTGCGCGGCACCGGCCACAAGCCCGTGCCCGTGATACAGGACCTGTCCACGCTGAAAGAAGTGAACCGGTTCACGCTGACGCCCGAATGCGTAATCTCGTTCACCGGCCCCGGAAATCCGGTGCACACCGACCCTGAAGTGGCCAAACGCAGCGGCTACCGCGCGCCCATCATGGGCGGCAGCCAGGGCATGCGTTTCCTGAGCGCGGAAATCTGGCGCCGCTTCCAGCCCAAGGTGCTGGACCTGGAAATCTTTTTCCTGAGGCCCATTTTCTGGGACGATACTTTTTCGGTGATGGTGGAAGAAACCAGCGAGGCCTGGAAGGCCATCTGCCTCGCGCGCGAAGGCAAGGTCATGGTTGAGGCGCGCATCAATCAGCTTGAATACTGACTCAAACACTGAACGACAAAGGAGAGCAGTCCATGAAAACGAAAAGAAACCTGCAGTACGCGGCCGCATTGGCCGCAATGTTCGGCGCCGCATCCGTCAGTGCACAGAGTGCGGTCGATGCCTGGCCCGCGAAGCCGGTAACCATGGTCGTGCCGCTGGCTCCCGGCGCATCGGTGGACATCGAGACCCGACTCTATGCAAACAAGCTGTCGGAAAATCTCGGCGGCAAGACCTTCATTGTCGATTTCAAGCCCGGCGCCGGCACCACACTCGGGCTGAGCTACGTCGGCAGGGCAGTGCCCGACGGCCATGTGCTGGGCTCCATCACCCCCTCGGCCACCATCAACAAGCTGACGCTGCCGAGCGTGAATTTTGATGCCACCAAGGACATCACACCGGTATCGCTGATGAGTATGCGCCCCATCATCATCACCATGCATCCTTCCCTGCCGGTGAATTCGCTCAAGGAATTCATCGCCTATGCCAAGGCCAATCCCGGCAAGATCAATGCAGGCACCTCGGGCGCCGGCACCCTGTCGGAGCTGGGCTGGAACTGGTTCACCGGCCTCACCGACACCAAGGTCACGCTGATCCACTACAAGGGCGGCGGTCCCTCGTTTGCCGCCGTGCTCGGGGCCAGGTGCATGTCATATTTGGCGGCTTTTCCACCTCGGCCGCGCCCATCCGGGCCGGCAAGCTGAAGGGTCTGGCCCTGTCCACGCCGGAACGCACCAAGCGCATGCCGGACCTGCCCACGGTTGCCGAGCAGGGCATCCCGTTCAATTACGTGCAGTGGATCGGCATCGCCGCCCCCGCCGGCACGCCGCCGGCCCTGGTCAACCGCATCAGCGCGGAGCTCGCCAAGGTGGCAAAAGCGCCGGAAATCATGGCCAAGCTCGAAGCAGATGCCACCGTGCTGGTGGGCTCGACGCCCGAGCGCCTGCGCAGCCTCATCGCCGAGGAAAGCGCGCGCTGGACCAAGATCGCCAGGGACACCGGCATGAAGTTCGACAACTGACAGCAATGTCCGCTACGCAACCGAGCACCGCCGCCGTTGCGGCAGAAGTGGCCGGAACAACGTCACGCACCGAAGCGGACGCCCTGTTCCGGCCGCGCGCCATTGCCGTCATCGGCGCATCTTCGGATGCCACCCGCATCGGCGGACGCCCCATCGACTACACCCGCCGCGGCGGCTTTGCCGGCGCGCTGTATCCGGTCAATCCGAACCAGCGCGAAATCCAGGGCATTCCCGCCTTCGCATCGGTCAGCGTCATTCCGGGGGAAGTGGACCTGGCTGTCATTGCATTGCCGGCCAAGGCCGCGCCGCAGGCCGTGGAGGAATGCATCGCCAAGGGCGTGCGCGCCATTGTGATGTTCAGTTCGGGCTTCGCCGAAATCAACGCAGCGGGCCGCGCCGTGCAGGATGCCATGCGCGAGCGCTGCGTCAAGGCCGGTGTGCTGCTGCTGGGACCGAATTGTCTGGGTGTGATGAACATCCATGTCGGCATGATGCTCACCTTCTCCACCATCCTGGAGAGCATCTGGCCTGAGCGCGGCCGCGTCGCGGTGGTGAGCCAGAGCGGTGCTGTGGGCGCCTACAGCGCAGCACTCGCCATGGAGCGCGGCGTGGGTCTGAGCCAGTGGGTGGCCACCGGCAACGAAGCCGACATCGACGTGGCACGCTGCATCCAGTGGCTGGCCGAAGATGACGCAACAGGCACCATCATGGCCTACTTGGAAGGCTGCCGCGACATGGCGCGACTGCGTTCCGCGTTCGAAGCAGCCGCGCGCCATCGTAAGGCCGTGCTGATGCTGAAATCGGGCATCACCGACACCGGCCGCAGTGCCGTGACCGCGCACACCGGATCGGATGCGGGCGATAACGCCGGCTATGAGGAACTGTTCAACGCCACCGGCGTGTATCGCGCCCGCTCCATTGAAGAACAAGTGGACATGGCCTATGCCTGCGCCAATGGAGTGTTCCCGCGCGGGCCGCGCCTCGCGGTGATTTCGATTTCAGGCGGCGTGGGCGTGCTGGCAGCCGATGCAGCGCGCGCGGCCGGCCTTGAACTGCCTCCTCCGGGCGCGGAAACACAGCGCCAGATCAAGCAGCTCGTTCCCTTCTCGTCGCCGGCCAATCCGGTGGATGTCACGGCGCAGATCATCAACGACATGGGCCTGTTCAACCGCATCCTGGCGCTGGTCGCTGCGGAGAGCGCCTTCGACAGTGTCATCATTTTCCTGCAGCAACTGGGCAAGGTGGAGAAGCATTTCCATGGCTTTCGCAGCGCCATGCTTGAAGCGCGCAGGCAGCATCCGGAAAAACTGTTTGTGCTGTGCGGCGGCTACTCGGCGGAGGCTCGCAGCGAAATGGAGGCTGCAGGATTTCTGATCTTCGAAGATCCGGCACGGGCCGCCAATGTGGTGGGCGGACTGGCGCGGCTGAACCAGGGCTTCGCGCGCTTTAATCCGTCCAGCGCAGGCCGGACAACTCAATCAAAGGAAACGTAGAAAATGCGGGCAGTGCTTTGCAAACAATGGGGAACACCGGATACGCTGACAATGGAAGAGGTCGCCTCACCGCGGCCCGACGCAGATGAAGTGCTGATCAGCGTGAAGGCCTGCGCACTGTCCTTTCCCGATGTGCTGACCATACAGGGCAAGTACCAGATCAAACCGGCCTTCCCGTTTTCGCCTGGCGTCGAAGTCGCCGGCATCGTCAAGGTCGTGGGCAGCGACGTTGAAGGCTACGCGCCAGGTGACCGCGTATTCGCCCGGGTCGCAAACGGCTGCGCCGATGAAGTCATCGCCAAACCGGATTTCCTGTGGCATCTGCCGCCGGCTGTCGGCTTCGAGGTGGGCGCCGGGTTCGCGATGAACTACGGCACCAGCTATTACGCACTGAAAGTGCGCGGGCAACTCAAGGCCGGCGAGACCCTGCTGGTACTCGGAGCTTCGGGCGGCGTAGGCCTGGCCGCCGTCGAACTGGGCAAGATGCTGGGGGCACGCGTCATCGCCTGCGCTTCGACTGCGGAGAAACTCGAGGTCTGCAAACGCGCGGGCGCCGATGACACCATCAACTACGAAACCGAAAACCTGCGCGAAGCGATCAAGCGCCTGACGCAGGATCGCGGCGTGGACATGGTCTACGACCCGGTGGGCGACAAGTTCGCCGACCCCGCTGTGCGCGGCCTCGCCTGGGGCGGCCGCTATCTGGTGGTGGGCTTTGCCGCGGGTGAAATTCCGAAGGTGGCGCTGAACCTGCCGCTCCTGAAGGGTGGCGCCATTGTCGGCGTGTGGTGGGGCGGCCTGATCAAGAATGATCCCGAGCAGGCGCGCCGCCTGACACAGGAACTGGCCGACATGATCGCCGCCGGCCGCATCAAACCCCTGATCTCCGCTACCTATCCGCTGGAGCGT
>CAMCYY010000037.1 GCA_945885335.1 Bordetella parapertussis | reverse complement strand
AAGCCCTTGTCACAGCCTGCCTGGAACGCCTTGCCGCGATCAATCCAACATTGGAGGCCTGGACTTTCGTCGATGGCGACGCAGCAATCAGTCAGGCGCGCGCTCTCGATCGAGAGTCCCCGCGGGGGCCATTGCACGGGATTCCTGTCGGCATCAAGGATCTCATCGATACGGTGGACATGGCTACCGCGTACGGCTCGCCGATTTATGAAGGTCATCGTCCCAAATGGGATGCGGCATGCGTGACTCAACTCAAGATGGCGGGATGCGTCATTCTGGGCAAGACCGTTACAACGGAGTTCGCCAACATTCACCCATCCCGCACGCGCAATCCACATGACATTGCACATACGCCCGGCGGCTCATCGAGTGGCTCTGCGGCGGCAGTGGCGTCATATATGGTGCCTCTGGCGCTGGGGACACAGACTGCAGGCTCCACGATCCGTCCCGCGGCTTTCTGTGGAGTCGTCGGCCACAAACCCAGTTTCAACACCATCAATCGCGCCGGCTTAAAGTTCATCGCAGAGTCACAGGATACTATCGGCATCATTGGGCGGAGCGCGGAGGACGTGATGCTGTGCGCCCATGTTCTTTCCGGCAGTGCATTGCCGAGGCTTGATGACGGGCCGGGCAGGCATCCGAGGATTGGCTTGTGCCGGACACCCCGCTGGCATGAAGCTGACCTATCCGCTCAGGATTGTGTGGAAAGTGTTGCCCGCAAACTCTCCGAAGCCGGAGGGGTAGTGGAGGAGTTTCTGCTCCCCGCCGGAAGTGAAAGGCTTTTTGATGAGCACGCCCGGATCATGGCCTATGAGACAGCGCGCGCTCTGGCCTGGGAGTATGTGACGCATGCGGAAAAACTGAGCCCTACGTTGCGGGCAAGGCTGGAGGAGGGGTGGTCCATATCACGTGAAGTTTATGAGTCGGCGCGCGAACACGGACGCTTATGCAGGTGCTACTTTATGGATGAGTATGCAGGTGGCAGATACGATTTCCTGCTGACTCTCAGTGCTCCGGGAGAAGCACCCCGCGATCTTGCAACGACAGGTAGTGCAGTTTTCAACCGGCTTTGGACGCTGTTTGGGGTTCCTTGTGTGACGATCCCTGCAGGCAAGGGGGAAAGAGGGTTGCCTCTCGGGGTTCAACTCGTGGGCCGATACGGGGCTGACCATGAACTGCTTGCATGGGCGCACTGGGTGGAACGGCAACTTGCCTGATCAACTTCCCGGGACGATCCCGGCCGGCTGGAACAAATACGAAGGTTTTTTTCAAGCGCAGCGACGGCATAGTCGTGCAGCAGGGGGGGGGCAGGCGCGGCGACGGGCTTCCCCGCCGTCCGCGCCCTTGATGCGTGCTACTGCTTCTGGCCGAGCCGCTCGACCGTCTGCTTCTCTATGAGGAACTGCGCGCGCGCCCATTTCTGGTATTCCTCGCCGCCCATGTAAAAGAACTCCATGTTCACGGCATCAAGCGCCTTGAGCAGGGTCGGATCCTCCATGGCTTTGCGGAAACCGTCATGCAGGATTTTCACGATTTTCGGGTCCATGCCGGCAGCCCCGCCGATACCCCAGGGCGAGTTGGACACGATGCTCATTTTTTCCTTCAGCGTGGGGACGTCGGGCGACTTGGGCGAACGAATCGGCCCCCAGGTTACGAGCGGACGCACGTCACCGGATTTCACCATGGCCCAGGGCGGTGAACCGACGTGGATGTCGACCTGGCCGGCACGCAGTGCGCGCAGGCTGTCGGCACTGCCGGGATAGGGCACATGCACCCAGTTGATGCCCAAGCGCTGGGCGATATCCACCATGGTCAGGTGCGGGCTGGTGCCGACACCGGGATGTCCGTAGGTCAATTTGCCCGGATTGGCCTTGGCATAGGCCAGCAGTTCGTCCCAGGATTTCCATGGTGCCTTGCCCTGCACGTTAGTGGCGAACTCATAGCCGGCCACGTTCAGGATCCAGGTAATGTCCCGGATCGGGTCGAAGGTCGTGTTCGTCATGTAGGGCAGGCGGAACACGCCCAGCGGCAATTGCGAGAGTGTGTAGCCGTCCGGTTTGGTCGCTGCAACGGCCGTTGCGCCGAGCGCGCCGCCGGCACCGGGCTTGTTCTCCACCAGCACGCGCGCGTTCAGCGGCTTGGATACGGCTTCAGCAAGGGCGCGCATGGCCAGGTCAGTCGGGCCGCCGGCAGTCCATGGTGAATACATGGTGATGGGTCGTGACGGATAGGTCTGCGCTTGGGCTGCGCCGCATGCAAGCACTGCCAGCAAACCACCGAATAAATATCGCTTCATGAGTCTCTCTCCTTGGGTCTGGTTGCCAAACTTTTTCAACGCTTTTATTGGCCTCGCTTGAACGGGGCGCGGCGACATCATGCCCCGCTTTGGGCGCGCTGTCATCCGCATCGGAACAGGCATTGCGGGTGACCTGGAAAGAATTGAATTCGAACGAATATCCGAACAAGCCTGTGCGCCCATGACAACTGCGTTGCAACAGTGAAACCATGGCTTTCGATCTCGCACAGTTTCGCAAGGTGCTCTTTGATCGGCACGCAGCGCGCAGGCGTTGATGGCCGGCCTGTCGGCATTGGCCTGACCGGACGAAGGGCCGGTTCTCAGGGTAGGGCCAAAAGAAAACGCCCTGGCTCGCTTTCACGAGCCAGGGCGCCTGTTGCATTTAAGGCGTTTCGGCCTCGCTTCTCAGATGCGGCAGGCGCACGTCCTTGCTGCGGTGTATCCGATGGATGTGTCTTGTTGGCCGATGCAGCCTTGATGGTCTCTCACTGGATCACCTCCTTTCGTAGTTGGGGAGAGGACAGTTTATCAATTGCGGCATTTGGCGCAAGTCCTTCGCAATTGCGGAGGCTTCTGCAAGTCTGCACGGTCGGGTCCGGGCATGGCTTTCCGGAAGGCCCCTTGCCCGCATGTTCATTTCTGCGTCACCGCCGGCCTGGGTGCCATTCGTTTTAGGGGTAGTATCGGACCGAACAGTGCAGAAGTGCCCCGCAGAGGGCGCGAAGCGACCGGTTCACCGCACCCAAAAGGAGGCATCATGAAAGCCGTCATTGCGCCATTGTTGTTCGCCGGACTCTTCGGCGTTGCCGCACCGCTGCATGCCCAGACCTATCCGAGCAAACCCATCCGCTTCATCATTCCGTTTGCCCCGGGCGGCAGTTCGGAGATCATTTCGCGCCTCGTGACAACAGAGATGTCAAAAAGTATGAGCGTTCCCTTCGTGCTCGAGAGCAAGGCGGGTGCCGCCGGCAATGTCGCCATGGAAGAAGCGGCGCGCGCAGCGCCCGATGGATACACGCTCATCCTCGGTCACATCGGCACCATGGCAGTAAATCCGTACATGTTCGAGAAGCTGCCTTTTGACACCAACCGTGATTTCACGCCGATATCGCTGTGGGTGAAGGTGCCGCAGTTGTATGTGGTGAATGCCGACGTGCCGGTCAAGGACCTGCGCGAATTTGTGAAGCTGGCGCAGTCCAAGCCGGGCGCTATCAGCTATGGCTCGGCCGGCATCGGGTCGGCGGGGCATTTGTCCACCGAGTATTTCAAGTTGGTGGCGAAGCTCAACCTCCTGCACGTGCCCTACAGGGGTAGCGGACCGCAATTGGTTGACCTGGTGGCCGGACGCAACCATTTTGCGGTGCTTGGCACCCCACCGCTGATGCCGCATATCCGCTCGGGCAAGCTGCGCGCGCTGGCCATCGGATCATCGCAGCGCTCAGGCCTGCTGCCGGATATCCCCACTGTGGCCGAACAGGGCTACCCCGGTTTCGAGACCTCGCAGTGGTACGGGCTGATGGGGCCGGCAAAAATGCCGGATGCCGTGGTCAAGCGACTTGCCGATGAGTCGGCGAAGGCGGTGAAGACCCAGTCGGTGCGTGAACGCTTTACCTCGGATGACGCCATCGGCGTGGGCGGCACACCAGGCGAGTTCGTCGACTTCATCCGCATCGAGCAGGCGCGCTGGAGCGAAGTTGTGAAAAAGGCGAACATCAAGCCGGAATGACCGCCCCCGGCCTCCACTTGGCTGTTCAGACGAGGGGAGGCGGGCCGGCGGTCAGGTTGTCGTTGTCTACTCGGGCTTTATGCCGGCAGCCTTGACGATCGGTGCCCAGCGCTTCAGGTCGGTGGCCAGTACCTTTGCGAACTCTTCCGGTGTAGTGCTGAACGCGTCGATGCCCAGTTTGGCCAGCACGTCCTTCATCTCCTTGTCGTTGATCACACCGGCAATGGCGCCATTCAGTTTCATCACCACATCGCGCTGCATCTTTGCCGGGCCGAGGAAGCCGTACCAGAGGCCGGCATCGAAATCCGACACGCCCTGTTCGGCGATGGTGGGCACATCGGGTGCAGCCTGCGAACGCTTTTCGCTGGTCATGCCGATGGCGATCATCTTGCCCGAGCGGATATGCGGAAGCAGCGTCGAGGGTGGCGAGAAACTCAGCATGACTTCACGCGTGAGCAGCGCCTGTGCAGCAGGCGCTGCTCCCTTGTAGGCCACATGCTGCATCTGGATGCCAGTGACCTGGCCAAGCAGCGCGGCTGCCAGGTGACCAGCCGAACCGGCGCCAGAGGTGCTGAAGGTCAGATCATTGGCGGGACGACCCTTGGCGTACTGGATCAGTTCCTTCAGGTTCTTGAAGGGTGCCTGGTCGTGGGCCGCGAGCAGCAGCGGAGCGGCGCCCACCATGGTGATGGGCGAGAAGTCCTTGATCGGGTCGTAGGGCATCTTTTCGTAGATGCTGGGGTTGTACACGTGTTGCGTGGGCAGCAGGATGATGGTGTAGCCATCCGGCGCGGATTTGGCCACGTAGTCTGCACCGATGAGGGTGTTGGCACCGGCCCTGTTTTCGACAATAACCGACTGGCCCAGCCTGGGACTCAGCCTGACCGCCACTGCGCGGCAGATGACGTCGTTACCGCCGCCGGGTGCATAGGGCGAGATGATGCGTACCGTTTTGGCGGGAAAGCCCTGCGCGATGGCGCTGCCGCCGGCGATGCAAAGAGCCACCCCGCAGAGCAGGCTGCTGGTCCATGCGGTTTGGCGGCTGTGTGTTGCGGTCATATATTCTCTCCTTTGAAATCGAATGCTGGTTGCGATGAACTTCCGCTCCGAATGCAAGCGCGGTATCGCCGACTGGATCTCTCAACCTAAAGTACAGCAATTAATGCGTATTTTATCGTAGCGGAGCGTAGCGCGAATCCGGTCTGAAAGGTATCCGGCATGGATTTGCTGCGGGGTCGGAGTACATCCGATGCGCTATAGTGGTACGACAGGTTTGCGGCTTCGGAAATGGCAATCCAGCATTCCCGGATTGGCAATGCGCCGTACAGGAACCGCCCGGAACATATCGCATGAAGCCCATTCATTACCTCGTCGCGCACATAACGCTGAATCACACCACCCTTTCGGCGGCGCGGGTGCTGGTGTCGCTCTATGCCATCCAGCTGGACGCATCTCCTCTGGTGATCGGAACGCTGGTTGGGCTGTTTGCCATCATCCCGACGCTCTTTTCAGTTGCCATGGGTCGTCTGGTGGATCGCATCGGCACACGCATGCCCATGATGGTCTGCTCCCTGTTGATTGTCGGGGGCATCCTGCTGCCCTTCCTCTGGAGTGGCAGCGTCATTCCCCTGTTTGCTTCCGCCCTGCTGGTGGGCGGCGCGTATTTTGCGATGTTCATCGTGCACACGGCGCTTGGCGGTTTCTATGGGCAGCCCGAAGACAGGGCCGTCAATTTCGCCCACATCAGCCTCGGACTGGCGGCAGCCAATGGCCTGGGGCCGCTGATCGCCGGATTTGCCGCGGACCTGATTGGGTTCCGGCTCGCCTTTCTGTTCCTCGCCTTGCCCGCAGTGGTGGCGCTTGCCGTATTCCTCGCCGGCAAGCTGCCGCAGCGGGGTCCTGCGGCATTAACTGCCAAAGCGGAAAATTCCGGGAGCAGCGTGTTCGACCTGTGGCGTGATCCGCGCATGCGGCCGGTCTACGTGATCAGCATCTATCTCATGCTGCTGTGGGATATCTTCATGGTGATGACGCCGATTTACGGCGCACAGTTGAAGCTGTCTGCCTCGGAAATCGGCATCATCATGAGCACGTTCTCTGCGGCTTCCTTTGTCATCCGCATCCTGCTCGGGCCGCTGTCGCGACGTTACACGCCCATGCAATTGCTGCTCATGTCGCAGGCGCTGGGTGCCGTTGCCATGGTGGGCTTCGGCCTGATGTCGGCCTTGCCGCTGTTGATCATCATGGCCTTTGCCATAGGCCTTGGACAGGGCACGGGCGGCCCCATGGTTACCACCGCGCTGTACGAGGTGGCGCCACCGGAGCGCGTCAGCGAGGCCATCGGGCTGCGCATGTCGGTGGGCATGGCCTGTCAGGCCATCCTGCCGCTGATCGCCGGTGGTGCGGCGTCATTTGTCGGTGTGGCACCGCTGTTCTGGCTCACCGGCCTGATCCTGCTGGCTGGCGCCTGGATGGAGCGGAGTCATTGGCATCGCCAATCCAAGTAGGGCATCGCCGGTCCAAATAGATAGTCTGGTCATGGCAATACGGACAAAGCAGCTTGAACGTTTGTGCAGGCGCCTGATCATGATCTCGTGGGTACAATCAATCGCATCAATGGAGGCGTGAAATGAATACATTGGCCATGATTTTGCTGAAATGCCCGACCCGTCCGGCACAGTTGTCGCCGGAGGCCGTGACCGCAATGGCGGCGGCTTTTAGTGCAAGGATCGCGCGCACCTGTGAGGCGCTGGACGGCAGCGAAACCTATATCTACCTGGAACTCGACCATGCGCCGGCGCAGCCGGGCTTTGCCACGGCAGTGGCAGGCAAGGCGAAGGAACTGCTGCCGGCGAATGTTCAGGTAATCGCCATGACACGGGTGGCTGAACTGGCCGGCGTTTCGACAGGCCAGGTCGCGCCGTTTTTCTATACGGTGGAGATCACGGCCAGCGCAGAACACATGCCGGCAGTTTCGGGCTGGTATGACGGCGAGCACATGCCGGACCTGGCCTCGGTGCCGGGCACGGTGCGTGCGCGGCGCTTTCTCAGTCATGGGGAGGAGCCGACTTCGTATGCCTGCTACGACATCACCACGTCGACCATACGCGAGACGCCGGAATGGAAGTCCAAGCTCGGGACCGAATGGAGCAACCGCGTACGGCCGCATTTCGTCAGCCTGAAGCGCAACATGTTCCATGCGCGGCCGGTGAAGGAGTTCACTGCGGCCT
The DNA here is from genome assembly GCA_945885335.1 of Bordetella parapertussis. Classification (GTDB taxonomy): domain Bacteria; phylum Pseudomonadota; class Gammaproteobacteria; order Burkholderiales; family SG8-39; genus CAIYPG01. The sequence goes on along the minus strand of CAMCYY010000037.1, from coordinate 12,219 downwards.
GAGCGCGCCGTCATCGCCGCGCGCTGGCGGCGGTGACACCCATCATCGAAGTAATCACAAACAACAAGGAGCAGTCCATGCAGGCACTGGCCGGGATGCGCATCATCGACCTGACACGGGTCGTCGCAGGACCCTATTGCACTTTTCAACTGGCGCTGCATGGCGCTGACTGCATCAAGATCGAGGAGCCGGGCAAGGGTGATCCGGTGCGCTGGAGCGGGGCGGGCAGCACCACCGAATTCCGCCAGCGCGGCATGGCGACAAACTTCCTGCCACAGAACGCGAACAAGCGCTCCCTGACGCTGGATCTGCGCAAGCCCGAGGGCAAGGCGGTGTTCCTCGACCTGGTGCGCGATGCCGATGTGGTTGTTGAGAATTTCCGCGGCGGCGTCATGAAAAAGCTCGGACTGGATTATGCAACCCTGAAGGCGATTAATCCGAAGCTGGTGTTCTGCTCCATGACGGGCTACGGGCAACTGCCGCCCCACGGACACCACAATGCCTATGACGGTTCGATACAGGCAGCGGCTGGCATGATGAGCGTCACCGGAACCAGGGAGACCGGACCGCTCAAGGTGGGGCCGGTGATCATCGATTACGCCACCGGCATGGCCGCGGCCTTTGCCATCGGCATGGCGCTGGTGCAGCGCGAACGCAGTGGAGAAGGGCAGTACATCGACGTGTCCATGATCGACACGGCGCTGACCATGATGAGCGCGAACGTGGTGGATTACCTGTGTACCGGCCATGTGCCGGCCGCACATGGCAATGCACCCGCCAGCCGCAGCCCGTCTTCGGGCATTTACGACACCAAGAAGGGTAAATTGTCCATCAATGCCACCGAGGACCACCAGGCACGGCGCCTGTGTCGCGCACTGGGGCTGGGACATTTGCTTGAAGACCCGCGCTTTGCCGAACTCCAAGAGCGCCGCAAGCATGGCACCGAAATGGCAGAGGAATTTGCGCGAGTGCTGCTGACGCGCACCGCGCTGGAGTGGGAGCAGATACTCAACGATGCCGGCGTGCCGGTGGGCTATGTGCGCAACATCGCCGAGGCGATGGAACATCCTCAGGTGGCGGGGCGCGGGCTGGTGCACCGCTTTCCGGATGTGAAGGCTGCGGGTGCCGATGTGCCCATCCTGATGGCGCCATTCCGCTTCGCGCACGATGGCCCGAAGGCCGTCCTGCCGCCGCCTTCGGTGGGCGAGCATACCGATGCCATCCTCAATGGACTGGGTTATGACGAGGCGAAGATCGCGGGGCTGCGCAGCGGGAAGGTAATCTAGGGAAACGCTGATCAAGTCCGGAATTTCGGAAACCTGCCCTGCGTTTCCGTCTGAAGTGGGGGATATGCAAGGGGGCATGCCCCCTTGTTCAGTTATTCCCCAGGCACTACCGTTAATATGCGGGAATAAGAGCTTGGTGGCCGGCGTTTGCCACCCATGCTTGGCCTGATTTGCCAGTCGTGCAAATGTGCAGTTCAAAGGAGGTTTCATGAGAAACGTTTTCCTCGCGACAGTGCTCGGCATTTTTTCGCTTGCGTCGGCTGGTGCGTTGGCCCAGCAGAACACGAATATCCGCGGCACCGTGACGGCCTTTGACGGCAAGGTGATTTCAGTCAAGACGCGTGCCGGCGCCGATGTGCAGGTTGATCTGCCCGACACCGTCAATGTGGCGGCGACCAAGGCCATCACGCTGGCCGACATCAAGCCGGGTACGGTGCTGGGTGTGACCACGGTGAAGCGCGCCGATGGCGCCACGGTGGCGATCGACATCCGCCCCATTCCGCCCACGGCGAACCAGGGGCTGTCACCCTATGACCTGCAGGCCGGTTCCACCATGACCAATGCCGCACTGGAGGGCACGCTGGAATCATCGGGCGGGCAGGAGCTCACGCTGAACTACAAGACCGGCACGGTGAAGGTGCTGGTGCCGCCGGGCACGCCGATGTCGCAGTCGGTGCCGGGCAATCGCGCAGACATCAAGCCGGGTGAGGCGATTTTCGTGGCGGCGCGTCCGGGCGACGGTGGCCGGATGACCGCGGTGCGCGTGCAGGTCAGCAAGGATGGCGCCAAGCCGACGCAGTGATTGGCGCGATGAAAACCGTGATGAATGTGAGTGGTGCTCTGTCACTGTCTCTCCTGCTCACAGCGTGCGCGACGCCCGAGCTGCGCGAGGCAAGGATAGACCGCCTGTCGCCGGAGCAACTTGCTGCCTTGTCTGCCAATCCGGACAAGGCGCGTGATGCGACGCGGTTGACCGAGCAGGCCGATCGCGAAGCCGCGCAGGTGAGGGCGCGCCAGGCGCAGCTTGAGCGCGAGCGGGTGCTTGAATCGCGCCGCCAGCGCGAATGGGATCTTCGTTACGGTCACTATGGACATCCCGGGTTCTGGTCTTTCGGTCTTGGCTATCGCCAGGGCTATCGCGGCCCCGCCGCAAGCTGGCGATACGGCATCGGGTTCTAGCGTTAAGCAGCACTGCTGCCTGTCAATTCACTCCGTAGTTTTCAAAGCGCAGTTTCAAGGAAAGGTTCCAAGCATGCATGCAGATCTCCCCGGTGTACGCCTGTGGTTCACCGATAGTGGTGGCCAGGGCCAGCCCATTGTCATGCTTCACGCCAATACGGGCACCAGCGCGAATTGGGTCAGCCAGACCGAGGCGTTCTCCAAGGCAGGATTTCGCGTCATTGCCTTTGATCGCCGCGGCTGGGGGCAGAGTTTTGCAAATCCTGCGACGGGTCCTCAACCGGGAACGGTTGCCGAAGACCTGCATGCGCTGGTCGAGCACCTCAAGCTGGAGAAATTTCATCTGCTCGGCGTGGCCGGCGGCGGGTTTGTTTCGCTGGATTACGCGGCGTGGCACCAGGAGCGCCTCCTGAGTCTTGTCGTTGGCGCCAGCACGGGCAACATCACCGAACAGGCGGAAATCGATTTTCGTGCGCGTTTCACCTTTCCCGGGTTTCGCGAACTGTCAGCGAAGTTCCGCGAACTTGGCCCATCCTATCTGGGAGAAAATCCGGAAGGCGTGCACGAGTGGGAGCATATCGAGGAGCACGCGCGCCAGACCGATGCCCCGGCCATGCCGCTGCTGCGCACGCCGAACACCTACGCCAAGATCGCCGCCATCAAGGTTCGCACGCTGCTGGTGATGGCAGGCGCCGACCTGCTGGCTCCGCCCGGATTGATGCGCCATTGGGGTGCGAAGCTGCCGAACGTCGAATTTGCCACCGTGTTTGATGCAGGGCACTCCATTGCCTGGGAGCGGCCGGCAGAGTTCAACGCCGGAGTGCTGCGATTCCTTGCCGCGGTTGGACGTTGATTGCGCGAGACCTGAGCGGACGCACTTTGCCGGGGCATATTCGGCTAAATTGAATGAATACAATGTCGTTATTATATCTCTACAGACAATGTATTTAAAATCAAAACGATAATAATGATCGCGGATACGCCGGAGATTCGGCCGGATCTGCGCCGGCAATTGCTGCGCTGCAATCCATGTTATTGCTTTCACATTCGAGCATCTTTCCCTAATATGCCTTTCATCACCGTTCGCAATGGTCGGTGGTCCGCACCGCGGAAAAAAAATCCAGATGAAATGCCGTTGAGCTCGGCGTGCCCCCACCGGGCTGCGCTGCCGCGGCGGCAACGAGGGGGACTCATGGTGGCAATGCGTACATTTTTAAAAACGGTGACTGCAGCGTGTGCGGCACTTTCGCTTTTCGGTGCGGCAACTTGCCACGCCCAGGACTTTCCGGTTCGGCCGGTGCGGCTGGTGACGATTTTCGCGCCCGGTTCTGCCTCGGACATTAACGCCCGCTTCCTGGCGGGGAAAATGACGCCAATCCTCGGGCAGACGGTCATTGTCGATAACAAGCCGGGCGGTGGCGGCCTGCTGGCCACGCGCGATGTGTTGCGCGCCCAACCGTTCGGCTACAGCTTCCTCTACACCACGCCGGAAATTGTGGGCAATGCCTTCGCCTACAAGGAGCCCGGCTACAAGATGGAGGACTTCGCCGTCATGGGCCCTTTCGGTCTGGGCTCCTACGGCCTCATCATCAACAACGAGAAGGTCCCGGCAAAAACGGTGGCGGAGCTGGTGGCCTATGCCAAGGCCAATCCGGGCAAGCTGAACTATGGCTCGCTCGGACCGACTGCAGCCAACACCATCCTCGCCGAACGCTTCAAGCAGGCTGCGGGTATCCAGATGGAAGGGATTCCGTTCAAGGGTGGCGATCCGCTGGCCGTATCGTTGCTGGCTGGAGACATTCATGTGTATTTTCCGACCTTTTTCACGGCCATGCAGCGCATGAAGAGCAAACAAATCACGGGACTGGCCGCCACTTCGCTGGAGCGCATGAAGGCCATGCCCGATCTGCCCACGCTGAAGGAAATGGGCTACGCGGACATGGTTTTGACCTATTGGTCTGCCACCTTCGTGCCCGCAGCCACGCCCAGGCCGGCGCTGTTGAAGCTGCGTGACGCCCTTCGCCAGGTGACGGCGAGCGCCGAAACACGCGAACTGCTGGCGAAAAATGCCATCGACACCTGGTCGGGCACCGTGGAACAGTTTGCCGACTTCATCCGCAAGGAGGGCGCGGACCTTCAGGCGGACTACCGGCGGCTGAACATTCCGCTTTTGGACTGAAGGGTTGGATTGAAGCGACAGGACTGAAGCGCGCGGGAGCATTCCAGAAGCGAGAAATTGCCAGAGGAGGCGTTCATGCCGGGATCGAAATCGGTTGCAGCCGTGTCCGGATCAGTGCTGTTGATGTTGTCCACGACGGGCTTTGCGCAGGACTATCCGGTGCGCCCGGTGCGGCTGGTCTATGTGTACGAGGGCACCGGCGTGTCCACCGTCATGGCACGCGTTGCGGCGACCAAGCTCGGCGAACAGCTTGGGCAGCCGGTGGTGTTCGATGTGAAGCCGGGTGCAGGAGGGCTGATCGGCACGCGCGACGTGCTGCGTGCACAGCCGTTGGGCTACTCCCTGCTGTTTTCGACCCCCAGCCTGATCGGCAACCTGCATGCCTACAAGGATCCGCTGTACAAACTGGAGGACTTCACGCCGATCGGCGTGCTGGGCGAGATTCCGTTTGCCATGATCATCCATGACGCCATCCCGGTCAAAACGCTGCCGCAGTTCATCGCCTACGCCAAAGAAAATCCGGCGAAGATCAATTACGGTTCCATTGGTCCCAGCGCCGGCGGCACCATCCTCTCCGAGCGCCTGATGCAGGCGACCGGCATCAACATGACCCGCATTCCGTTCAAGGGCGGGGATGCGGCCAGTGTGGCGCTGTATGCCGGCGACATCCATGTGTATTTCGCCACGCTGGGTGTGGCGCGCCAGCGCATGAAGAATCCGCGCATCCTCGGCCTGGCGGTGACTGTCGGCCAGCGCACGTCAGCCTTTCCGGACATGCCCACGTTCAAGGAGCATGGTTTGCCGGTGATGGAGATGGGCACCTGGCATGCCATCTTCATCCCGACAGCAGCACCCAGGCTGATTGTGCAGAAGTTGCAGACGGCGATGAAGGCGGTAACGGCATCACCGGAGCTCAAGGATCAACTGAAGAATAACGACGAAGACCCGTGGACCCGGTCCCTGGATGACTTCGTTGCCAAGATGAAAGTCGAGCATGCGGCGATGGGCGCAGATTACAAGCGGCTCAACCTGCCGGTGCAGGAGTAGGCTGTTTCAGGATTAGAAGTCTTGGTTTGTCATTCCGAGGCAGCAGGCCGAGGATTCTGTTTTTTCCTGAACAGCAGATTCCTCGCAGCACTCGGAATGACAGTAAATATCAATCCGGTATTCAGGCGGTACTGCGCCGGAAGAACTCGAATGTCATCGCGGCACACTCATCCGGACGGGCACCGCCGGCGTGCCAGCCATCGCCCTTGATGACGCGCAGCTCGGAGTTCTTGATGGTGCGCTGCCAGCCTTCGGTTTCGTCGACCTTGTGCAGCGGTCCCTTGTCGCCGGTGACGACCAGCGTCGGACAGGCAATGCGCTTCACGTCTCCGGTGATGTCCACGGCGGGCACCCAGCGCAGGTAGCTTTGCAGCGTGGTCTTGGGCGTCTTCGCCATCAGGTCGATCCACCATTCGATGGCTTCGGGAGGCAGGGCGGTGCCGAAGCGCCCTGGCATTGTTTCGCGTGCCCAGGCCTGTACGCCGCGGTTCTCGATGATCTCCAGCCAGGCTTCCGTCTTCGGACCGATCACAGGTGCGGTCATCAGTGCGAGTTTTGTCACTTTGTCCGGATTTTCCACGGTGTATTTCATGGCGATGGTGCCGCCACTCTTGCCGCCGACGAACAGCGCATTCTGCAGCTTCAGGTGTTCGAGCAGGCCGTTGATGTCGTCCATGAGTTCGTCGATGGACCATTTGTGGTCGCTTGCCATCGGCGTTGATTGCCCGAAGCCGCGGATGTCGAAGCGCACGACGCGGTAGTGGCGCGCGAAATGCGGCACCCAGGCGCGCCAGGCTTCGGTGGATTCGCCAAAGCCGTGCACGAACACGATGCTCTCGGCCGGCTTCCACTGGTCGGTGAAGTCGTCGATGCAATAAAACAGTTTCGTGCCGTCGGGGCGGGTGTGGTAATTCTCGATTCTGCTCATGTTATTTCCTTGTGGGTAATGCTTGAAAAACTTCCTTTGGCCGGATCATTAGGAACGGCATTGCATTGATTCTGTGCGTGGTGATCCAGAGCCTGCAGAAAGATCGAATCATGAACCGCATCAACCCGCGCGGTTCCTTTTGGCCTAGTGGAACAGCGAGCCGCCATTGACGTTATAGGCCTGGCCAGTGATGAAGGAGGCCTCATCCGAGGCAAGGAAGGCAACAAGGTTGGCCACATCTTCACCCTGGCCGACACGTCCGACCGGAATGCGCTTGGCGCTCTCTTTCACTACATTCTCCCGATACGCCTCGAGGGAAACCCCCTTGGTTGCAGCCTGCGCCTGTTCGAGGTAATTCATGCGGTCGGAGTCGATGGAGCCGGGACAGACCGAGTTCACCGTGATGTTGTAGGGCGCGAGGTCCAGCGCGGAACACTGGGTCAGCCCGAGCAGGGCAAACTTGGAGGTGACATACGCCGCGGTTTTCGGGCGCCCGCGTTTGGAGGCGTCAGAGGCGATGTTGATGATGCGCCCGCCGGTTCCCTGCTTGACCATGATCTGGCCCGCGAACTTGATGGCGAGAAAGGGAGCGGTGGTGTTGATGGCCAGGAAATGCTGCCAGACATCCTCATTCATTTCGGTCACGGGCACACGGTCGCGGCCAATGATGGCGCGGGCATTGTTGACCAGGATGTCCAGATGACCGAAGTGGGTTGCGGCCTGTCGAATCATGGCCTCGATCTGGGCGCTGACGGTGAGGTCGCACCACACCTTGAGGCAGCGCCGGCCCAGTGCCTCGACTTCTTCGCCGACGCTGTCGATGCTGCGCCACTGGCTCTTCAACTCCTTGGGCGGGAGGTCTTCGGCCTTGCGTCTTACATCCGACAGCACGATATCGGCACCGAGCGAGGCAAGCTTGAGCGCCACGGCCCGACCGATGCCGCGCATGCCGCCGGCGCCGGTGACCAGTGCAACTTTTCCCTCGAGACTGCGCATGGCGTTATCCTCCTCGATGTTTTTTTGGCCACCGGTGGAACGTCTGCCACGGGAGGCCGATATTTGAAAAGAAAATATTGCGGGATTTAATTTTCATTTTATTTCATCAACCGCAAATGTTACTTTACCGCATCGAAGTGGCCGCAGCATGAGGATTCCTTTCGCCGCGACAGGTCGCTGCATCATTTCCCAGGAGAAAAATTTGTCTGATTCGGAAAAAGACGTCATCGTCATCGGCACCGGCATTGCGGGACTTGCCGCAGCAAAGTACGCCGCAGAAAAGGGGCTGTCCGTGCTTGCACTGGAGTCCAATGTGTTCGGTGGGCTGGTGTTGAATATCAATGAACTCGAGGGTGAATTGCAGGGATCTGGCGCCGAGCTGGCCTCGAACATGCTCGGGGAGCTCGGCGATCTCGGTGCGGAAAATGTGAGCGAGACCGTCACTGGCCTGTCACGGGTTGGTGATGCGCTGCGGGTCAGTACCGACGTGAATGAATACCGGGGGCGCGCTGTGATCGTCGCTTCAGGTGCGCGGCTGAAACGCCTTGGCATTCCGGGCGAGGCCGAATTCGAAGGGCGCGGTGTCGCGCAGTGCGCGGACTGCGATGGGCCCCTCTATCAGGATCAGGAGGTCGTCGTGGTCGGCGGCGGGGACTCGGCGCTGCAGGAGGCGCTGGTGCTGTCGGACTATGCGAAGCAGGTGCACCTCATTCATCGCGGCGCGAAATTCCGGGCACGTCCGGAGCTGGTCGAGGCAGTGGCCGGCCGGGGAAACATTGCCGTGCGCTGGAATACTGTTGTTGAAGCCATCACCGGCAGTGACGGTGTTGCCGCGGTTGGTGTGCGCGATACGGCGCAGGGTAAAACCGAAGACATTGCCTGCAGCGGAATTTTTGCTTACGTCGGGCTGGCCCCGAACTCGGAGTTTGTCCCTGCCGAGATTACGCGTGACGAAGCAGGACGATTGCTGACTGATGCATCCATGCAGACGAGGCTGCCCGGGGTGTTTGCGATTGGCGCGGTGCGTTCGGGTTATGGCGGCATGCTTGCCGATGCGATGGCTGAGGCGACGGTGGCTGCGGATGCGGCTGTGAAATTCCTCGCCGCGAAGTGATCCCGCCCAACCCGGACTGAAACTCGCGGGCCGCTCGGGCGGCCCGTGCTCAGTGGTGGTGCTCTGCCGCTGCGGCGTCGCTTTTCTTCATGCCGATCAGGTGCAGCGAATCTTCCTCGGTCTGGTTGCTCTGGTGACGCTTGATCACCACCAGCATGGTCAGCGCGACGAATATGCCGAAGCCGATGATGATGGTATTGATGTGGAAGTCGGCCTTGATCATGGCCGAATACAGCGCCAGCATCACCAGGATTGAAATGTTTTCGTTGAAGTTCTGTACCGCAATGGAGTGGCCGGCCGACATCAGCACATGGCCGCGGTGCTGCAGCAGCGCGTTCATCGGCACGACGAAGAAGCCGGCCAGCGCGCCGATGAAAATCAGCAGGAAGTAGACCAGCGGCAGCCAGCTCACGAGGGTCATGGTCATGACCATCAGCCCCATGAAGATGCCAGCCGGCAGCACGGACAGGGATTTCTTCAGGGGGATGAAGCGCGCAGCGAGGACTGCACCCACGGCGATGCCGACTGCCGTGATGCCCTGCAGGATTGCGCCCTTGTCCAGGCGCATGCCCAGGTGAGAGTCGGCCCAGCGCAGCACGATGAACTGCAGCGTGGCGCCGGCCCCCCAGAACAGCGTGGTCACCGCGAGAGAAATCTGTCCCAGCCGGTCTTTCCAGAGCGTCACCAGGCAGGTGTAGAAGTCGCTGGCGAGCACAACGGGATTGCGCGGCTGGCGCTCGTAGCGGGCACCGGTATCCGGAATATAGCGGTTGAATATTGCCGCCAGCAGGTAGAACAGCGCGATGACGAGGATGGCGGCCTCGGCCGGGGTATCGACGCCGGTGGTGAATACCGGCATGTCTGCTGCCAGCAATACGGAGGATACGTGCGGGCTGATCAGCGCGCCGCCGAGCACGGTGCCGAGGATGATGGAGGCGACTGTCAGGCCCTCGATCCAGCCGTTGGCCACGACCAGTTGTCGCGCCGGCAGGAGTTCGGTGAGGATGCCGTACTTGGCCGGCGAGTAGGCCGCCGCGCCCAGGCCCACCAGTGCGTAGGCCAGCAGTATCGTGGTGTATCCGGGCACGCCGGGAATGACGATCCGGTCATAGAAAAACATCATGATGCAGCCGACGATCTTCACCATGTTCGTATAGAACATCACCTTGCCCTTGGGCAGGGCATCGGCGAAGGCGCCGACAAAGGGCGCCAGCGCGACGTAGGAAACGGTGAAGAAGAATTTCAGGAGCGGCGTCATCCATGCCGGCCCGTTGAGTTCAAAGAGCAGGGCGATGGATGCGATCAGCAGCGCATTGTCGGCGAGCGACGAGAAAAACTGCGCCGCCATGATGGTATAGAAGCCGCGCTTCATCCTGGCGGGAGTGTTGCCAAAAGGGATATGGGAGTTATTATGATTTGGCGCTGCGGGTGTTCAATCAAGGGTGCCTTTATACCACTACAGGATGGCAAAGCAAACCGCGCCGGATTTCGAACGTTTTGCCTCATTGGACTGTCATGGCGGCTTTTGTGCCGCGCACCGTATGAACAGGAGAAATGCGTTCGTGGCGCGAGGTGCCTGAATTGCCCTGAGGCTGGTTGGCGGTGCAGAGTTGTGTTCAAATCGTGGTTGCCGCAAACCCAGCCGCGCATCTCCGAATCACTGCCATTTATTTCATTGCCCTTCGATGCGCCCGATCAAAGCAAGCCTCCATCTGCCCGCACTGATCAATAACCTCGCCGTGGTACGCCGCCATGCGCCGTCTTCCCGGCTGTGGGCGGTGGTCAAGGCGAATGCTTATGGCCATGGCCTGGCACGTTTGCTGCCTGCATTGGCGTCTGCCGACGGGCTGGCGTTGCTGGAGCTGGATGTTGCGCTGCAATTGCGCACCTCGGGTTTTGCAAAACCGCTGCTGATGCTGGAGGGTTTTTTTTCCGCGGATGAGCTTGCCGAGTACTCCCGGCATCGCCTGACGGCGATTGTCCATTCGATGGAGCAGGTGGCCATGCTGGAAGCGGCAAAGTTGCCCGCGCCGGTGGACGTGTATTTCAAGGTCAACAGTGGCATGAACCGGCTGGGATTCCCACTGCGTGAAGTGCCGGCGACAGTGGCACGGCTGCGGTCCTGTGCAAGCGCCGGAACCGTCGGCAGCATCACGCTGATGACCCACTTCGCTGATGCGGACGGTGCGCGTGGTGTGGCGACTGAGATGCAGCGCATGGCGAAGTTGGAAGGTGTTGCGGGATTGCCGCGCAGTTTCGCAAACTCCGCCGCCATCCTGTGCCATCCGGAAACGCACGCCGACTGGGTGCGTCCCGGCATCATGCTGTATGGCTGCACGCCGTTTGGTGACGAGCCCGTTGCACCTGCGGAAAAATTCGGCTTGCAACCAGTCATGACGCTTTCGAGCCGCATTATTGCGGTTCAGAACCTGATGCCTGGCGATCGCGTTGGCTACGGCGGGACGTTCACCGCCATGCAGACCCTGCGCGTCGGCGTTGTTGCCTGCGGGTATGCCGACGGTTATCCGCGCCATGCGCCGGGCGGCAGCGATCGTGGCACGCCGATACTGGTTGCCGGCCGGCGCACCCGCACCGTGGGACGCGTGTCCATGGACATGCTGTTTGCCGACATCACGGGCATGCCGGAGGCAGGGGTCGGCAGCGAAGTGACGCTTTGGGGTGAGGGCCTGTCGGCGGATGAGGTCGCGGCGGCATCAGGCACCGTGAGTTACGAATTGCTGTGCGCGCTGACGCCGCGCGTGCCGGTTGAAGTAATCGCCTAGAGTTTTCCCTAATGCAATTGTCACTTCGAGCGCAGCGAGGAATCTGCTGTTTCCTGGCGTTGTTAAAAACAGACGCCTCGCTGTGCCCGGAATGACAGATAAAAAAGAACGCTGACACACTGTGGCCAAAGCAAAAACGATCTACACCTGTACCGATTGCGGCGGCGCGTCGCCGAAGTGGCAGGGCCAGTGTCCGGCCTGCGGCGCCTGGAACACGCTGGTGGAATCGGTGTCCGAGGCCACCGGCACGACAAGGCACCGTTACGCGGGCATCGCTGCGCCCTCTCAGGTGCGCAAACTTTCCGAAGTAAGTGCAAAAGAAGCGCCGCGACTGCCGACCGGCAATGTCGAGTTTGATCGCGTGCTGGGCGGTGGCCTGGTCGCCGGGCAGGTGGTGCTGATTGGCGGCGATCCCGGTGTGGGCAAGTCGACCTTGTTATTGCAGTCGCTGTCGGCGATGAGTGCGCATATGGCGGCGCTGTACGTGTCCGGCGAGGAGTCAGCCGAGCAGGTGGCGCTGCGTGCGCGGCGCCTGGCCCTGGGCGCGGAGTCGCTGGATATCCTGGCCGAGATCCAGTTGGAGAAAATCATTGCCGCGCTGGATGCGGCGCGGCCGGCGATTGCAGTGATCGACTCCATCCAGACGGTTTATTCCGAGGCGCTGACCTCGGCGCCGGGCTCGGTGGCCCAGGTGCGCGAGGGTGCGG
>CAMCYY010000036.1 GCA_945885335.1 Bordetella parapertussis | reverse complement strand
GAAACAGCATCCAGCCCGACCAGCTCGTTGAGCACAAATTGCATGTCGCGAAGCGGCGCGCGGTAGTCACTCATGATCTGCTCCCAAAAAAGAAAAAGCCGCAGTCGCCGGGGATCACCCCTGGCAGCTGCGGCTTTATTGTGCGCCTTCCAGCGAACAGTTCTGGTTAGCCCAGCTCCTTCACCAGTTCAGGCACTACCGTGAACAGGTCGCCGACAATGCCGTAATCGGCGATTTCGAAAATCGGCGCTTCGGCATCCTTGTTGATGGCGATGATGACACGGCTGTCCTTCATGCCGGCCAGATGCTGGATCGCGCCGGAAATGCCGACGGCGAAATACAGGTCAGGAGCAACGATCTTGCCGGTCTGCCCCACCTGCCAGTCGTTCGGCACATAGCCAGCGTCGACAGCGGCGCGCGAGGCACCCATGGCAGCACCGAGGCGGTCAGCCAGCGGCTCGAGGATCTTGAAGGCTTCGCCCGAACCCATGCCGCGTCCACCCGAAATGATGACTTTGGCAGCGGTCAGTTCAGGACGGTCGGACTTCGTCAGTTCACGCCCGGTCATGGTGGAAAGTCCGGCATCGGCAGCGGGAGCCAGCGCTTCGACAGCGGCAGAACCGCCGGTCCTGGCAGCGGCATCGAAACCGGTGGAACGCACCGTGATGACCTTGATCTTGTCCTTGCTCTGTACCGTTGCCAGCGCATTGCCGGCGTAGATGGGGCGCACGAAAGTATCGGGCGAAACAACCACGGTGATCTCGGAAATCTGCGCGACGTCGAGCAGCGCAGCGATGCGCGGCGTGACCGTCTTGCCGAAGGCCGTGGCCGGTGCGAGGATATGCGTGTAGCCAGAGGCAATGCCGACGACCAGTGCGGCGAGGCTTTCAGCCAGGCCATCCTTGTAATGCGGCGCATCGGAAACCAGCACCTTCGTCACGCCGGCAATCGCCGCTGCCGCCTGACCTGCCGCGGCACAACCGCTGCCAGCCACCAGAACCGTGATGTCGCCGCCGATCTTGGCGGCAGCGCCGACAGCATTCAGCGTCGCGTTTTTCAGCGCTGCATTGTCATGATCTGCAATTACCAGAATGCTCATTCGATCACCTTTGCTTCAGTCTTCAGTTTCATTACCAGGGTCTGCACATCAGGCACCTTGACCCCTCCCTTGCGCTTGGGCGGCTCTTCAACCTTGAGCGTGACGAGGCGCGGCGTGACATCCACGCCCAGCGCGTCCGGCTTCAGGATTTCGAGCGGTTTTTTCTTGGCCTTCATGATGTTCGGCAGCGTGACGTAACGCGGTTGGTTCAGACGCAGGTCAGAGGTGATGACAGCGGGCATCTTCAGCACCACAGTCTCCAGGCCACCATCCACTTCGCGCACCACATTGAGCTTGTCGCCATCCACTGCAACCTTGAAGGCAAAGGTCGCCTGCGACCAGCCCAGCAGGGCAGCCAGCATTTGTCCGGTCTGGTTGCAATCGTCGTCGATTGCCTGCTTGCCGACGATGCACAATCCGGGGCCTTCCTTGTCGACCACGGCCTTCAGCAGCTTGGCCACGGCCAGCGGCTGAAGTTCGGCATCGGTTTCGACCAGGATGGCGCGATCCGCGCCCATGGCCAGCGCCGTGCGCAGGGTTTCCTGGCAGGCCGTCGGTCCGCAGGACACGACAACGACTTCCGTGGCAGCACCTGCTTCGCGCAGTTTCAGCCCCTCTTCCACGGAGATTTCATCAAACGGGTTCATGGACATTTTCACGTTGGCCAGTTCGACCCCCGTGCCGTCGCTCTTCACCCGTACCTTTACGTTGTAATCAACGACCCGCTTGACGGGAACCAGTACTTTCATCGCTGTTCGCTTTGTGTGGTGGAAAAAGAGTCGCAATTATACGTCAAACGCCACCCCAATCCGCCTCCCCGGTGCGACCGATTGCGCCCGGTTTGCCTCTGCAAACGGGCTAAGAAAAGGCCGAGCGGGCCGATTCAGGCCGCTTGCGGGTCTTTTTCGGGGAACAGCCAGACGCAGCGTCCACCGGACTCCTTGTCGATGTCGGCCAGCAGCTTTTCGTGTGCGCCCTGCTCTTCGGCATCCGCGCTTAAAACCACCAGCTTGACCGGCTTTGCGCGTGTTGCTTCCATCCCGACATCCAAGGCTACCGGCTTCGGTGCCTCAACCCCCATCTCCAGGCTGTTCTGGCCGCGCGTCATGGCCAGATAGACCTCGGCCAGCAGCTCGGCATCGAGCAGCGCCCCGTGCAGCGTGCGATGGTTGTTGTTGATCTGGTAGCGGTCGCACAGCGCATCCAGTGAATTGCGCTTGCCAGGGTGCAACTCGCGCGCCATTTTCAGCGTGTCGGAAATCGTGACACCGTGGTCGACCACCCTGCCGAGGCCGGTGCGGCCGAATTCCGCGTCGAGGAATTCGATGTCAAAGGCGGCGTTATGGATGATGAGTTCCGCACCGCGGATGTATTCCACGAACTCCTTCGCGACGTCGGCGAACTTCGGCTTGTCGGCAAGGAACTCCTCGCTGATGCCATGCACCGCCTTTGCGCCCTCTTCGATGCGACGCTCCGGATTCACATAGTTATGCCAGTTGTTGCCGGTAAAACGCCGGTTGACCATTTCAATACAGCCGATTTCGATCAGGCGGTCGCCAAGTCTGGCGTTGAGGCCAGTGGTTTCAGTATCAAGGATGATCTGGCGCATCAGACATTTCCTGCCGGGTCGGTCACGCCGCGATTGGCCAGTACATCGGCACGTTCGTTTTCCGGATGTCCGGCATGGCCCTTGACCCAGTGCCAGGTGACGCGATGGCCCCGGGTAGATGCCAGCTCATCCAGTTGCCGCCACAACTCGACATTTTTTACCGGTTTCTTGTCGGCGGTTTTCCAGCCGCGACGCTTCCAGCCAATGATCCACTCGGAGATGCCCTTCTGCACATACTGCGAGTC
This sequence comes from Bordetella parapertussis, assembly GCA_945885335.1. Lineage (GTDB taxonomy): Bacteria > Pseudomonadota > Gammaproteobacteria > Burkholderiales > SG8-39 > CAIYPG01. The sequence continues at coordinate 16,575 of CAMCYY010000036.1, read as the reverse complement.
GGTGTAGACCTCGATCGTGCAGGGCTTTTTCAGGACTTCCAGCGCGCGGATCACGCCCAGCAACTCCATGCGGTTGTTCGTCGTGTCCGGCTCGCCGCCAAACAACTCGCGCTCATGGCCGTTCCATTTCAGCAGCGCGCCCCATCCGCCCGGCCCCGGGTTGCCCTTGCAGGAACCGTCGCTGTAGATGCGCAGCACCGAGCTTGCGTCAATGTCACCCATTTCATCACGAACTTCACTGCTCATTATTCCTGTTGCTCCTGCTTTTCGTTCATCTGTGTTTATCTTTTTTGTATCGGTCGGACATGGATGACGTTGTCACGGCGCGCAACCTGCACCAGTCCCGGGCGCTTGACGCGCTCTTCACGCCATACCGGGGTCACCAGGCGCATGCCGAGACTGCGCTTGACCGCCCTCACCACATAGGTCGCGCCGGCAATGGGCCACCAGCGGTCACCGGCCTTTTCCATGAATGCAAAGCGATCCAGCCATCTGGATTGCGCAAAGGGCGGCACGTAGCAGCCAAAGCGTCCTCCGTTCAATTCAAAACCCAGCAGCGCCAGCCAGTCCTTCAGGCGCAACAGCCCGATGAAACGGCCGCGCCACGGAAATTCCACGCTGTCGCTGCGTCCAAACGTGGCGCCCAGCAAGCGCTTCATGCCCCACAGCGAAAGCGGGTTGAACCCCGAAATCACAATCTGCCCCTCGGGTCTGAGGACTCGTTCGGCTTCGCGCAGGATCTGGTGCGGATGCTCGGAGAGCTCCAGCACATGCGGCAACACCACCAGATCCATGCTATGCGAGGCCAGCGGAAGCTGTGTGGCGGCGCAGGTCAGCGTGCATCCGCGCTCCTGTCCTGCATGGATGCGCAGGGGAACACGGCTCTCGCGCAGAAAATCCACGCTCGGCAGTCCGACCTGCACAGCATGAAAACCGAACACATCGTCCACGGCGTTGTCGTACTGCGCCTGCTCCCAGGCACGCACATAGCGGCCGCGCGGCGTCTCGAACCAACTCGCCAGCGTGACTTCACCGGACTCGGCATCATCCTTCGCATCGTTACCTGCGCCCTCTGCGGGGTCATGCATCATGGCTCACCTTCAATTCATCGGGCTGTCAGCCCGGCTCGCACTCACACCCGAACTACTTTGCCTATTATCGCGCGAACATGCGGTTCTGTGGCGCACCGCAGTTTGCCTTTGCAAGCATTGCGCGGAATGGACAAACGGATTCTGATATCCGAACGGAGCATGCACGGCAAGGCCTGAAAATCAGCGGGAATCCGCAGGCAAAGCGTTAGAATTCGATTGCGGATTCAAATGCAGGAAAAAACTGCGGGCGCGCCTTCGCAGCAGAGGATTTCAGGGGATGTCAGGGACAGTCAGCAGGACGCAAATGTCTGCCTGGACGGTACTCGTACTGGGCGCGGCCCTGAGCGTACTGGCATTTCGCTACGTCGCCTATCAGGTCGAGGCGGATGCGCGTTCCCAGTTCGAGGAGCAATGCCGCGAAATTCATCGCGCCATCAGCAACCGGCTGGAGAGTTATTCCAGCCTGCTGCTCGGGCTGCGCGGCCTGTACCAGGCCTCCGACAATGTTTCGCGCCGCGAATTCCGCGACTTCGTCGCCAGCATGGAACTGCCGCTCAGTTACCCCGCCGTGGCAGTCATGAACTATGCCGCGCATGTTCCAGTCGGGATGAAAACCCGCTTTGAACAGCAGGTCCGGCGCGATACCAGTGTCAAGCCGGACGGCTATCCGGGCTTCACCATCGGCCCACCCGGCAAGCGCCCCGAATATCAGCCGCTGATTTATCTGGAGCCGTTTGAAGGCAACGGTAATGTCATGGGACTGGACCTGCTCCAGAACAGGACAAACAGCCCCCTTGGACTGGTGAAAGACACGATGGAATTACGTTCCGCCGGCGAACTGGTACGCCATCAACCCGGTAACGCACTGTCGATGCGTCTTGCCGTTCACCGCAAAGGCGCTTCGACCAAAACTCTGGAAGAACGTCGGCGTGCATTCGCCGGCACCGTTGGCATGGGACTCTCGCTGGTGCGGCTGATGACCGAGACCATCATGCCTTCCACGCTGGCTTCGTTGCGTGTTCGAATTCACGGTGTCGGACATACCGAGCTGCCAGGCCCTTCAGCCATGGCAAGTGACGCAAATCTCCTGATCGATTCGCGCATCCTGCATCCACAGGCTGCCGGCAATGCGACTTCGCCGATCGAGAGGACCGGCAGCATCCTGGAGAAAAGAACGCGAATCGAATTCGGCGGCGCCCTGCTCGAGCTGTCTTTCGAAGCCAGGCAGCAGTCCTACTCCACGCCGCTGAGCCACATGCTGCCGGTGTTCGTTCTCGCGATCGGACTGGCGATCAGCCTTCTGCTGTTCCGCCTGATACGGTCACTGGTTCGGTCACGCCACGTGCTCGAGGCCGCCGTGGCGGAGCGCACCGGCGAACTGGAACAGGCCAATCGCAAGCTGCAGCAGGAAATCAGCGAACGGACCAAGCTGGAGCGCGAAGTGTTTCAGATCGGCGCGGAAGAGCGTCGCTGGATGGGCCAGGAACTGCATGACAACATCGGCCAGCGCCTCACTTCCCTGGGCTTCATGGCGGAAGCACTGGCCAAGGATCTGAGGCTCAAGCTGCGCGACGGTTCCGAACAGGCCTCGCGCATCGGCAGCCAGATTAGCGAAACCATTTCCCAGACCCGCCTGCTGGCACGCGGCCTCAATCCGGTTGCCGTGGAAGCCGGTGGTTTGACCAAGGCGCTCGAGCGCCTGACCAGAGACGTGTCGGAGACCTACCGCATCGACTGCCGGATCGTCGCCAGCGGCACGTCCATCCCGGAGAACGCCCTGTTCGAGCACAACCTGTACCGCATGGCACAGCAGTCCATCACCAATGCCATCACGCACGGGCATGCCACTCAGGTGAGGCTTGAACTCACGAATGACGCCCTGCACCTGCGCATGGCCATCATCGACAACGGTGTGGGCTTTGAGCATGCGCACACCGAATCCAAGTCCGGACTGGGACTGCGGATCATGCGCTATCGCTGCAGCGTACTTGGACTGGATCTGAGGGTCGAGCACCCGGCCGGCGGCGGCTCCGCTATCATCATCGAACAAGTGCATACCAATGAACAGGCCTGAAAGCGCGGATACGATGAACGCCACGGGACAACGCACGCGGCTGCTGCTGGTCGATGACCATCCCATCGTCCTCGAGGGCCTGGCACAGTTGCTGCGCCATGAAGCCGACCTCGATGTGCAATGGATCGCCGCAAACGTTGCAGAAGCACTGGATATCTGCCGCAACGAAGTGCCGGACCTGTCCATCGTGGACATCTCCCTTGGCGAGGACTCCGGAATTGAACTGATCCGGACCATGCACACGCTTTGCCCGGACATGCCGATTCTCGTCATGTCCATGCACGAGGAGTCGCTCTACGCGGCCCGGGCACTGCGGGCCGGTGCGCGCGGCTACATCAACAAGCAGATGGCGCCCCGGCATGTGGTGGCCGCCATCCGCCAGGTGCGCGACGGCGAAATCTACCTCAGCGCGGCTTCGCGCAATCCGCACGCCGGCAACTCCACTGATCCGGCAACCCTGTCCGTGCTGTCACGGCTGAGCGATCGTGAACTTGAAGTCCTGCAGTTGATCGGCAAAGGCATGCGCAAAGCGGAAATCGCCAAGCGCCTCGGCCGCAGCATAAATACGGTCGAAACTCACCGCTCCGGGATCAAGAAAAAACTGCGCTTCCGCTCGGCAAGCGAACTGGCACGTTTCGCCTTTCTGCATTTCCACAAAAACTAGCGCCGCTTGCGACAAAAAGTGCGGGCAACACAGGGACTTACAGAACCTGGGTGCAATTGATCCGTCTTGACCCATCCCGGCCTGTCCGCTACCATTCGCCGGTCAATTGGAAGGGAGGCTAGGAGCGAGCGTGGCCTGTCACCGTCCCACCGCCTTTCCCACAGTTTTATTCCCGGTTACGTTGCTGGTTGCCGTTGCCCTTTCAGGGTGCGGCACCCTACCGACGACGTCCGGCACGTCCATTCCTACAATGGGACCTGCGGCAGCGGCACCCGTCCCAACTGCGCCGGAATACGCTGAAATTGTTCCCCCGAGCGCCGCACCCCGGCGCACGCCTGCTGCGCCATCGAGGCCCGCAACGGCGGCAAGCTACGGTACAGCCAGTCCGCCGCTGGAAGAGGTTCGCGAGATCAGGGATTCGCTGCATATTTCCCGCAGTATCGATCTGGTCACGCCACCCGATGATCTGTGGGAACGCATACGCAACGGCTTTGCCATGCCCAACCTTGGCAGCCCGATCGTCCTCGACCGGCAGATTTGGTATGCCAGCCGCCCGGGTGACATCAAACGCATGGTAGATCGCAGCAAGCGTTACCTCTACCACATCGTCGAGGCGCTGGAAAAACGCGGCATGCCCACAGAACTGGCCCTGTTGCCCATGGTGGAGAGCGCATTCAATCCCATGGCCTACTCGAGCGCCAAGGCATCCGGCCTGTGGCAGTTCATTCCCTCAACCGGCAAGTCCTACAACCTGCAGCAGAACTGGTGGTACGACGCGCGCCGCGACATCATCGCCTCGACGAATGCGGCACTGGACTACCTGCAATTCCTGTACGACATGCATGGCGACTGGCATCTCGCGCTGGCCTCCTACAATTGGGGCGAAAACGCAGTCGCGCGCGCCATCGAGAAAAACCGCAAGGCCGGACTGCCCACCGACTATCTCAGCCTCACCATGCCGCAGGAGACACGCTACTACGTGCCCAAGCTGCAGGCTCTGAAGAACATCATCGCCAGGCCGCAGGCCTTCAACATCAACCTGGACCACATTCCGAACGAGCGTTACTTCGTCACCGTTCCCATCAAGAACATCGACATCCGGCTGGCTGCGGCACTGGCGGAAATGCCCGTCGAAGAACTGATCGCGCTCAACCCCGCACACAACCGCCCGGTGATTGCGCACAGCGATACGCTGGTATTGCCGACTGACCGCGCCGAGGTTTTCCGCACCAATCTGGAGTCCCATGACAAGCCGCTGGTGTCCTGGCGGGCCTACACGCTGCAAAAAGGTGACAAGCTGGACAAGCTGGCCTCGAATACGGGCATCACGCTGGCCCGGCTCAAGCAGGTCAACGACATCACTGCACGCACCCGTGTCGCACCCGGTCTCCAAATCCTGCTGCCGGTCAAGGGTTCCGGCGCCGCAGCGCAACCGCTGCCGGCGATGTTCTCGCCTCCGCCGGTTCCCGAACGCCCCAGGACTGCCACAGTGCAGCGCACCGTCGTGCAAAAGACCACGCATACCGTCGTCAAGGGGGAAACCCTGACTTCCATCGCAAACCGTTATGACGTCTCGGTTGAAGACCTGCGCCGCTGGAATCAGATCGGACGGCTTGCGGCGGGACAAAAACTGAAAATAGAACGCAACGTGGTGGTCAGCAGCCCAGCTCCCCGTGCCGCAACCACGCCGCGCAAGGCCAGCGTCGTGAAGAAGCCAGCACCGGGCGCCACAAAATCGCAGCCGGCATCGCGGGTGCGCGCCGCCACCAAGGCACCACGCACGCCGACCTAGCCGGCCTTCCCGGTACCCCGCCCCGGCGCTTTCAGTTCAATTCGATTTTCGGTACGGCCGCCAGCAGTGCGCGCGTGTAGTCGTGCGACGGCGCATGCAGCACCGCCTGTGCCGGGCCTTGCTCAACGATGCGCCCGCGGTGCATCACCGCCACCTCATGCGCCAGGAAATCCACCACAGCAATGTTGTGGGTAATAAACAGGTAGGACAAACCCAGCTCAGTCTGCAGCGTTTTCAGCAGATTCAGTATCTGCGCCTGCACCGAAACGTCGAGCGCGCTGGTCGGCTCGTCGCACACAATCAGCCGCGGCTTGACTGCCAGCGCGCGTGCAATCGCGATGCGCTGGCGCTGCCCGCCGGAAAACTCATGGGGATGACGCTGCACCGCCGTCTGCGGCAAACCCACCTGGTCCAGCAGTTCGGTGATGCGCAGGCGGATGTCGCCCTCCTCCACGCCCAGCGCGACCATGCCCTCGGCAAGGATGTCGCCGACGCGCATGCGTGGATTCAGCGACGCGTAGGGATCCTGAAAAATGATCTGGAAATCGCTGCGGCGGCGGCGCAGCGCATCGCCCCGCAGTTGTGTCAGTTCGCTGCCATCGAACACCACTGAGCCGGCAGTCGGCCGTATGAGTTGCAGGATGGCCTTGCCCGCCGTGGTCTTGCCGCAGCCTGACTCGCCCACCAGCGCCAGCGTGCGCCCTGCAGCAACCTCCAGTGAAATGCCATCGACCGCCCGGACCTGTCCGACGGTGCGCTTGAGTACGCCCTTGCGCACCGGGAAATGCACCTTGAGGTCACGCACGCTGAGCAGCGGTTCGGCCGCAACAGAAGTGGCGGCCCGAACACTGGCGGTCGCTGCCAGGCTGATGGCCGGAAATGCGCCGTGCTCGGCAACATGCACGCAGCGCACCTGATGCGAAGGCATGACGGCGGTCAGCTCAGGTTCGCCCTCCCGGCAACGGTCGTAGACAAATTCGCAACGATCGGCAAAGCGACAACTCCGGAATACGCCGGTCAGCGGCGGTACCTGCCCGCGAATGACGGCCAGTTCACCATTGCCGCGCTTGGCGCCAACTCCCGGCAAAGCCTCGAACAGCTTGCGTGAATAGGGATGCTGGGGAGCGGTGAAAAAGCGGTCGCGATCGGCCAGTTCCACGATGCGCCCCGCATACATGACCGCAACGCGATGCGCCATGCCGGCAACGATCCCCAGGTCATGCGTGATCAACAGGATGGACATGCCACGTTCGCGCTGCAGGTCGCGCAGCAGGTCGAGCACCTGGGCCTGGATCGTGACATCCAGCGCCGTCGTGGGCTCGTCGGCAATCAGCAGGTCGGGATCGCCAGCCAGCGCCATGGCGATCATGGCGCGCTGCTTCATGCCACCGGACAACTGGAAGGGGTAGGCATGCAGCGCCTGCGCCGGATCGGGAATGCCCACCTTGTCCAGCAATTCGACAATGCGCCGCGTGGCAGATGCCCCGGTCAGGCGCGCATGCCGCTGCAGCACCTCGCCGATCTGCTCGCCCACGGTCAGCACCGGGTTCAGGCTGGTGGACGGTTCCTGGAAAATCATCGCAATGCGGCGACCGCGCATATCACGCATGTCGCGCTCGGCGAGTCCGAGCAGATCGGTCTGGCCAAAACGCGCCGAACCGGCAACGACGGTCGCCGCCTCGGGCAGCAATCTCAAAATGGAGAGCGCTGTCATGCTTTTGCCGCAGCCCGACTCACCCACCACGGCAAACGTTTCTCCACGCCGGATTTCGAGGTCAAGGCCATCCACCGCGCGTACCGGCCCCGGCTCGGCATCGATCCAGGTCTTCAGGCCTTTGACATTGAGCAGTGTCTCGCTGGTCATGCCGCTGCCTCCACTGCAACGGGCTTGCGGGTCAACACCCGCACGCGCGGATCAAACGCATCGCGCACCGCATCGGCCAGCAGGTTCGCAGCGAGCACCAGCAGCAGCATGAACACAAACGCACTGGCCAGCGACCACCACACCATGGGTTCGCGTCCCATTTCCAGGCGCGCCGCGTTGATCATGGTGCCGAAACTGGTCATGCTGGGATCCACGCCCACGCCGACATAGGACAACACCGCCTCGGTCAGCACCAGTCCGGAGAAATCCATCACCACCGAAATCAGCACCACGTGCATCACATTGGGCAGCAGGTGGCGCCACATGATGCGCCACTGCGACACGCCGAAGGCCTGTGCCGCCTGCACGTATTCCAGCTCGCGCAGCTTCAGGGTCTCACCACGCAACAGCCGGCACAGGCCGGTCCAGCTGGTAATTCCGAGGATGATGCACAGGAACAGCAGCCTGAAATCAGCGCGGTGTGCGGCAGTCGGAAAGAGCTCCGGCCGGGCATCCATCTGCACCTGCAGCACCAGCACCGCCGCGGCAATGAGCAGCACCGATGGAATGGAGTTCAGCGTGGTGTACAGGTACTGAATCAGGTCGTCAATCCAGCCGCGGAAATAGCCCGCCATGACGCCGAACAGTACGGCAAAGGGCAGCATCACCAGCGTGGTCAGCGTGCCGATGACCAGCGCGGTGCGTATGCTCTTCAGGGACAGGTAAAGCACATCCTGTCCCACCTTGTCAGTGCCCAGCACGTGATACTCGCGCGCCAGCAGCACCACAGGCAACGCCAGCAGCAGCATCAGGCCAAGCGTAATGAGTACTGCGCGCCAGGGCAGTTCGGTCTCGCCGCGCCATACGGCAGCGGTGAACGCGTTGACCGGTGTGTCAGCCGGTCGCGCTGCAATCAGGATCAGCAGGGAGAGCACGTACCAGGCAATCACCGCCAGCGCCGCACCCTTGACCACTGTCAGCAGCACATCGGGCAGCCACTGCGTCTGCGGATCCTTGAGGTGCGTGCCGCCATGGCGCAGCCGCGGATAATCGCGTACCGGGAAGCCGTCTGCGCCCTCCATGGCCTCTTTAGAGTAGGCATGCGTCGCCAGCGGCGCCGAGTAGGTGCGCTCACCGCGCGAGGCCAGATGACTCAAGGCAAGGTCGAGGACGCTTTTCACCTCCGGTGCATAGATCCTGGCAGTACCCGCCTCACGCCGTTGTCCTTGATCATTTTTCGCCTCAAGACCCTTTTGAAAATGGAGCGAATCCATGAAACCGATAATAATAAAGGCAAGAAGTATGGGCGCTGCACTCATCGCCGCCGGGCTTTGCGCTACGCGCCGCCAGGACGCGCGCAGGTGTTCCTGCCGGCGCGCATGGACCGCGGATACGCAGATCACCGCCAGCAGCAGGAACACCAGCGCATCGGTCCAGAGGATGACGGGAAGGAACATCGTTTGTCAGCGCCTAGTCGAACCTGACCCTGGGGTCGACCAGGGTATAGGCAATGTCGGTCAGCAGCAGGCCGAGGATGTAGAGTACCGAACCAATGAACACCATGGCCCGCACCACGCCGAAGTCCTGCGCCTGAATTGCTTCGATCGTATAGCTGCCCAGCCCCGGGATGCCGAAAAAGGACTCGGTAATCAGGCTGCCCATGAACAGCAGCGGAATGGACACCACCACGCCGGTGAGGATGGGAATCATCGCGTTCTTCAGCACGTGTCGGAAAAATACCGTCGTCTCGGCAAGGCCCTTGGCCCGTGCCGTGCGCACATAATCCTTGCTCACCTCCTCAAGAAAAATCGTGCGATACCAGCGCGCACTGCTGCCCAGCCCTGCGACCAAGCCGACCAGCACGGGCAGCAACAGGAAGCGCGCGGCGTCAAACCCCGGCGCGTAGCCGGAGATCGGCACCAGGGCCCAGATCTTGGCCACCAGATACTGGCCACCAATGATGTAGAACAGGCCGGACACCGACATCATCACCACGCACAGCACCACACCCCAGAAATCAATGGCGGTGGCACGGAAAAATGCCATCAGCAGAGCAAATGCAATGCAGGCAATGAGTCCAAGAACAAACACCGGCAAGGCCAGTGCCAGGCTGGGCCACATGCGGGTGCTGATTTCATGCGCAATGTCGCGCCCGTCGTCGGCGGCGCCGAATTCGAAGCGGAACATCTCCAGCGATTTACGGACATACAGGGTTTCGGTCAGTACAGCCACGCCTGATGCATCGGCGTTGTAGAACAGCGGCTTGTCATATCCGCGGTCAACCTTCCAGCGCACGATAGCTTCGGCCGTGACACGCTTGCTGCCCAGTTGCATGCGCGCCATATCGTCCGGGGTGTTGACCTTGAAGAACAGCCAGAACGTGATCAGGTTGACCCCGATCAGGATGAGCACGGCATACAGGCAGCGACGGACGATATAGGCTGTCATGCGATGCCTTTGTTGACATCGGCATCTGAGGCCCGGGCGATGCGGCTTTCACGCGCGCGCCAGCTGCGCCAGGCCGGCAGCACTGACAAGGCCAGCAGCAATATGAACAGCGGTACCGGCCACAGCACCGGACGGTTCCACTCCGCCCGCTTCTGGGCGCGCATTGCGACATCGACACGATAGAACTTCAGACTGTTGCGCGCCATTTGATTCGGCTTCACATTGGTCAGCCATGCGTGATACAGGCCGTAATCCCTGGGATGAAATCCCCAGGCCCAGGGCGCATCCTCGCGCAATATCGCCACCATGCGGTCAATCACGGCCTGGCGCTCTGCGCCGTTGTCCATGCTTTTCATGCGCTCGAACAGGCTGTCGTATTCGGCATTCTGGTAGTTTGACTTGTTCTCGCCAGCCGTCTTTGCACTCGCATTCGGACCATACAGCAGGAACAGGAAATTCTCCGGGTCCGGGTAATCGGCATTCCAGCCCAGGAAGAACATCTGGGTGTTGCCCTTCCTCACCTTTTCCTGGAAACGGTTCCAGTCGCTGGTACGAATGTCCAGTTGTACACCAATGCCGTCGAACTGCTTGCGATACCAGTCGAGACGCGGCTTGTCGCCGGGCCCCCGCGCCGTCGTGTCGAGATACAGCACCAGCGGCTGTCCGGTCTTTGCGTCACGGCCGCCGGGATACCCGGCTACGGCCAGCAGGCGCTTGGCAATTTCCAGCGAGCGGCGCTTGACCGCGCCACCGTTCACATCACGCTCGTACACCACGGGATTGATGCCCTCGGCCCCGTCGCGAAAGCCGAAAATGCCTGGTGGTATCGGCCCCTGCCCGGAAATGCCCCGGCCGTTCGCGAAGATGGATATGTACTCATCAAAATCGACTGCAATGGAAATCGCCTGGCGCAGTTTTTTAGCGCGCTCGCGCTGCACCGCGTCTCCACCACCACCGACCACTGCATCGATCCAGTTGAATGCCAGGTAAAAGCTCGATGTCGCCACCGAAGTCTCCAGACGGATGCCGCGCTGTTCCATTTCCGGTGACAGGCCCGTTTCCCCGGAAGCGCCAACACGCACCGCACTGTCGAAGCTGTCGCTGGAGATGCCCGACTGGTCGTAATAGCCCTGCAGGAACTTGTTCCAGTACGGAATGCTTTCCTTCTCCCGGGAATAAATGATGCGATCGATGAAGGGCGCCATTTTTCCGGCATCGGCCAGCATGCCCGACGCCTGATCACCAGACTCGCCTTGCGCCGGGTAGGCCTCTCCGCGGAACAAGGGGTTGCGCTCCAGCACCATGCGCGCATTGGGATTGTTCTCGGTCAGCATGTATGGGCCGGTACCCACAGGGAACCAGTCCAGCGTGATATTGCGCTCGGCCATCCCCGGCTGCGCATAGAAGTGGTCCGCCTCCGCCGGAACTGCGGCAAAAAACGGCATGGCCAGCCAGTAGACAAACTGCGGATACTTGCCCCTCACGCGGATCTGGTAGGTGTGAGGCCCGGTCGCTTTCGCGCCTTCGAAATCATATTGCCTCAGGTCGAGGAAAGCCGGCGCCTCACCGCCCTCGCGTCCGGCCTGCAATTTCTTGTCCTCTTTCGCCAGCCGTACGGCATAGTCTTTCAAACCAACAATGTAATCACTCATGTGGCCCAGAATCGGCGAATTGACGCGCGGATGCGCCAGGCGCTTGATCTGGTAGACGTAGTCTTCCGCGCTCAGTTCACGCGTTCCGGTCTGCGGAAAGTCCAGCAGGCGGTACTTGCCACGCAGCCCCTCTGCGCCGAGCGACAGGTACAAGGGCTTGCCACCGATGTCGACGGCGAAGGCCGGGTGCGGCGCATAGCGTATGCCGGGCCGAATGTTGATTTCATAAATGCTGTAGGCCACCCGGGCAGCGTCGACATTCTGTGGCAGCGGCCGATTGTTGGCATCGAAATACTTCGGCTTGGGCAATTCGCTTGCTGCGCCGGGAATCAGCGTAAAGGGACGCTTCAGGTAATGGTATTGCAGCGGCGGCTCATAGACCTGTGCAATGAACTGGTTTTCATCCTCGGTGTAGGACTGCGCCGGATCGAGATGCTTGGGGCGCTCGGAAAAGGCACTGTAGAGAATACTGCCGCCATGCTCTGCGGCCGGATAGGGATCGTTCCAGGCGCGCCCGCAGCCACCAAGGAATGCCGCCACGACGGCAATGGCGGCAAGCGCCCGATACGGCCCCGGGGGACGCGGCGGATTCTGTGCGTTCGACAGCTCGCATTCCATGACCGGAGTGTAGCGAAAAATCTCCGTCCGGGGCAGCGTTCCGGCACTGTATGGACGCAGGCTATAATCCGGCCGCATCAAGTCGCACCCAAATCGCAACGACAGTCGCACCAACGTCGCACCTACGTCTCACCCAAACACGCGGAGCATCCATGGGCATACTCACCGGCAAACGCATTCTGATCACCGGTCTGCTGAGCAACCGATCCATCGCTTACGGCATCGCCCGTGCGGCACAGCGCGAAGGTGCCGAACTCGCGTTCGCCTATCAAAATGAGCGTTTCAAGGACCGCATCACCGAAATGGCGGCGGGTCTGGGCTCGAAGCTGATTTTCCCCTGTGATGTCTCCAGTGATGATGAGATCAATGCCATGTTCACCGAGATCGGAAAATCCTGGGACGGACTGGATGGCCTGGTGCATGCAATCGCCTTCGCCCCCAAAGAAGCCATTGCCGGCGATTTCCTGGATGGATTGTCGCGCGAGGCCTTTCGCATCGCCCACGATGTTTCCGCCTACAGCTTTCCGGCGCTGGCCAAGGGCGCATTGCCGCTCATGCAGGGACGGCAAGCGGCACTGCTGACGCTCACCTATCTGGGCGCGATGCGCGTTGTGCCGAACTACAACACCATGGGTCTTGCCAAAGCCAGCCTGGAAGCATCGGTGCGCTATCTGGCCGGCAGCCTGGGGCCGAAAGGCATACGGGTCAACGGCATATCCGCCGGCCCCATCAAGACGCTGGCAGCCAGCGGCATTTCCGGATTTGGCAAGATCCTCAAGCATGTCGAGGAAAATGCGCCATTGCGGCGCAATGTGACCATCGATGATGTCGGCAATGCCGCCGCTTTCCTGATGTCCGAACTGGCAGCGGGCATTACTGGAGAAATCACCTATGTCGACGCCGGCTTCAACACGGTCGTCGGCGGCATGGGCGGCATGAATGGCGGAGAACCCGCCTAGGCCTGCAAAACCTTCCGCGGACCTGCTGAAGGGGGAAGCCCCTTCGGCCTCGAATCGGGACTGCTGCTACTGCGCCTTCTTCTGCAACAGTTCCTTGTTGATCTGAACCTTGTTGTCGGCACGCAGCCCGGCCAGATAAGCGCGGAATTCCTGCGTCCCCAGCATGCGCGCCAGTTCCGTCTGGATGCCCTTCTGGTTTGCTTCGTCAACCGCCACGGCAATGACCTTGCTGATGCGATAAATCGCATAACCGTCAGACGTTTCGACGCCGACATAGGCCGGCAGCTTGGTAACGTCGGCGCGAAACACCGGGCCCAAAGATTCCGAACGCAGGCCTTCAGGCCTGTCACGCGTCGCGACCTTGGCAGCGCTGAAGTTCAATGACACCGCTTCGCCCTTTTTCAAGGCGGCGAGTTTTTCCGCGCCCTGCTTGCGCGCCAGATCGGTCGACTCCTTGACGATCAGTTGTTTAACCACATCGGCACGCACCTCGTCCAGCGGCCTCTGCGCAGCGGGCTTGTGTTCAATCACGCGTGCTGAAACCAGTGTCCCGGGCCCGACTTCCACGGCTGCGGAGTTGCGGCGGTTCTTGATCACATCATCGGAGAAAATCGCCGCCAAAGCCTTGGGCGACCTCAGTTGGGGAACGCTGGGTGCCTCGCGAATCATCCAGCCCGATTGCTGAATGGTCAGCTTGAATTTTTCTGCAACCGGCTTGAGCGAATCGGACTGCTCGTAGACGAGATTGCTGAACAAGTCGGCGCTTTCAGCAAACTTGCGCCCGGCCTTCTGCTTGCGCAGTTCCGCCTCGATGCCGGCACGCACTTCGTTCAGGCTTTTCAGCTTGGCCGGCTTGATGCTGGTCAGGCGGATGATATGCAGGCCGAAGTCCGATTCGACCGGCGCGGATATCTCGCCGACTTTCATCGCAAACACGGCATTCTCGAACGCCCCCACCATCATGCCGCGGCCGAAATACCCCAGCTCGCCGCCCTTGGGCGCCGATCCGGGATCTTCCGAACTCTTCCTGGCCAGATCGGCGAAACCTGCAGGTGACTTCTTCGCCTGTTCCGCCAGTTGCATCGCCTTTTCGCGCGCCTTTACCTTTTCAGCATCGCTCGCACCCGGCTTGAACGCAATCAGGATGTGGCTGGCCTGGCGCTGTTCGAGATCGCCATATTTGGCCAGGTTGGACTCATAGACCTGCTTGATCTCGCTTTCGGGAACCGGTTCGGCTGCCGCCAGCGCATCGGCATTCAGCACCACATATTCGACCCTGACCTGCTCGGGAACCTGGAAACGCGCCTTGTTCGCCTCGTAGTAGGCCTCAACAGCCTCGGGCGTAGGTTTGACCTGTCCCGCAAACTGCGCCGAAGTCAGTGTGCTTTCGGCCACTTCACGCCGCTGGACCCGGAACGCCGCAAGCTGTTTGGCTGCCGTTTTGGATGCGATGCCGGCCTCGGACAGTGCCGCGGCACTCTGCTGAATCATGAGGTCGCGCCGCAGCGAGTTCTCGAAGCTGGCGGTCAATTGCCCTTCCGCCTTCAGCGTGGCTTCGTAGCGATCTTTGGAAAACTTACCGTCCACCTGGAATGCAGGTATCGATGCAATGATCTCCCGCAGGCGCTCGTCGCTGATGTTCAGACCCGAGCGCACAGCCTCCTGGGTGAGCAGGCGCTGTGAAATCATGCCTTCGATCAGTTCGTTGCGCATCTCCGGGGAGTCCAGCATGGCGGCATCGAAATTCTGACCGAGCATGGAGCGCAGGCGATCCTGCTGCTGCTGTAATGCCGAGGAGAATTCCTGCTCAGTGATCTTCTGACCATCCACGGAGGCCACTTCAGTGGTGGCATTCATGGCTTGGTAGGACTCAACGCCAAAAAAGGCGAAGGGCAGCACCATCAGCACCAGTATCACCTGCATCAGGCGCTTGTTGTTGTGTACCCAATCGAACATGCTCATGCGGACTTATCTCGTGAGGTGCGGGCTGCGGTGCCAGGCGGGCTGCCGGACAGCGCAAGCATCAGAAACGAAAAAGGCGAACCGCAGTTCGCCTGTAAGACTTGGCGGAGTGGACGTCACTATGATCAGGCAAGAGCATCTGAGAAAGGACAAGCATCCGCAAGGCGTTATTAACAAGCCAAATCTTACCAGACTTGTTGATTAAATTGGAGGTTTGCTAGCAGCCATCCATTTGCTGAATCGTCACCTCTCTTCTCAAGGCATATAACTCTTGCTGAGACTTTATTCCCTCTTCTCACGACTAAATGAGGGAACAGAAGAGGGAACAGGAGGCCATATGGCAACGCAACTGACATACGTACAAATCACAAAAATTACCAACCCCGGCAGGTATTTTGATGGCGGTACCGGACTGCACCTGCTGGTGAAATCAGCAATCAAGAAATACTGGGTCTTCCGGTTCAAATTTAATGGCAATAGGCAGGACATGGGTCTGGGGGTCTTCCCTCGCGTAAGTCTCGCTGACGCCCGAAAATCGGCTCAAGAAGCCCGAGTGATGCTGGGCAGTGGCATCAATCCTCTCCACAAAAAAACGGCTGACAAAGCGGCGACAGTAGCTTCAGAAGCTCGGCGGGTCACGTTTAAGGAGTTCGCCCTTGAATGCGTTGAAGCCAAACGCCCAGAATGGCGTAACCAGAAACACGGTGACCAGTGGGTTTTCACCCTGACCGAATACGCTTTCCCTGTCATAGGTGACAAGACCTTGGATCAGATAGATACCGAGGATGTATTAGCGATTCTCCAACCGATATGGACAAGCAAGACCGAAACTGCATCCCGACTCCGTGGGAGGATCGAACGGATCCTGTCAGCAGCCACCACCAGAAAATTGCGATCCGGGGTCAATCCGGCCCTCTGGCGTGGTCATCTGGACACGCTGCTGGCTCAACCCAAAAAGGTCACGAAGGTTAAACACCACACTGCCCTACCCTTTTCTGAGTTGCCAAAATTCATTGAAAACCTACAAGGCCGGGATGCGATCGCTGCGCTTGCACTGGAATTCTGCATACTGACTGCAGCCCGTACTGGCGAAGTTACCGGAGCAAAGCGCAACGAAGTTACAAACTGCCTCTGGCAAATACCAGGAGAAAGGATGAAGGCTGGCCGCAGCCACCGTGTACCGCTGGGGCTACGCGCATTGGCAATACTTGAAAAGGCAAAGTCACAAGACCCCGAAAGCGATTACCTCTTTTCGCGACGCGGCAGGCCATTAAGCAATATGGCAATGTTGACTTTACTTGCTAGGATGAAGTGCAAGGTAACAGTGCATGGATTCCGATCCACTTTCAGGGACTGGGTATCGGAAGCAACGCGGCGCTCACCTGAACTGGCAGAAATGGCGCTGGCGCACACAATCGGTAACAAGGTTGAAGCCGCCTACAGACGCGGCG
>CAMCYY010000035.1 GCA_945885335.1 Bordetella parapertussis | reverse complement strand
ACCGTTCCCGCGGAGAAGGTCACCAGCCTGAGACTGTCCGGGCTGCCCGGGCTCGACTGCGTGGCTGTCCGCCGTTTCAGCCGCACGCTGGCCGATCCGCGCACGATGATGTATAGCGCATCACCGCTTGAACCTTCGGAAAAAACCGTTTCCTGAGGACGGAATTCCACGCTCCTGAGGGCTTCGCGCAGGATCCCGCATTCCCCGGGGGTGAGTCCGCGTACAACGTCCAGCGTATCGAAGGCGATGTCCCCGGTGTTGTCCGTCGTCTTGAGCAATGCGAGCAGATCGTTCTCGCACCAGTCCAGCGCCCGGTCCAGATCGGGATGAACGCGGTCCGGGCCCAGAATCTCGGACACACCGTGGTCGCGCAGCATGGAGCCGGTCTGGTGGTGATCGTCCTGTCCGCAGATGAGAAGTTCTGCGCCGGCGGCCCGGACGCGTTGCCAAGTCTGCTTGAGGATACGCGCGCCCGTGCTGTCCACTTCATTGACACGCGAAATATCCAGCACCACATATCTGACCTTGTCCGCAATGGCTGCGTCGATACGATTGTGCAATTGTTCTGCGGAGGCGAAAAACATCGGGCCCTCCAGTTCCATCATGAGCGTGCTGCGTCCGTGTGCCTGCAGCAGGGCGGCATCATCTGCGGTGCGTGTGCGGCGCGAGTGCAATTCATCGCCATTTCGCCAGCTGCGCACCACGCCGCGACTCATGCGCAGGGCGAACACCACCAGCGCGATGCCCATGCCCAGGGCAACGGCGATGACCACCTCGCCGGCGAGGGCGATGGCAGTCACCAGCGCAATCACCGCCAGGTCGCCGACGATGCTGGCCTGGTTGACCGCGGAGCCGCTCGCCGCCTTGCCCAGCAATTGCAGGGTCCAGCGGTCGAACAACTGCCATCCGGCCTGGGCAACCAGGGCGGCGAGCACCACGTTCGGAACCCGGCCCAGCAGCGGTGCCAGCAGCGGCACCACGCACAGGAAGACCAGCGCGTGCGCCAGCAGCGACAGGGAATTGCGCGCCCCGGCGCCGAGATTGACCGTGCTCGAGGACAGACTGATGGAACCGATGATGCCGCCAAGCAGGGGGGTGAGGCTGTTGGCCGCCCCCACGCACAGCAACTCGCGTGTGCTGTTGCCGCGCTGGCCGGTGAGGTTCTCCACGACCTTGGCATTGATGAGCGCATCCAGCGAGGCCACGATGGCAACACTGGCGGCTGCGGCGATCATTCCCGGCAGCGCATCGGTGAAGCCCGGTAGCACCGTCAGCGCCATGATGCCGGCCAGTTGGCTGCCATCCGGCAGCGACAGCGGGATGCTGCCGACGGTGCCGCCCAGGTGTGCGGACAGTCCTGCCCACACCAGCAGGTAGTGCAACAGGGTGCCACCGAGCAGGCCCAGCATCAGCGGCGGGGCGTTCCTGACCAGGCGCGGCGCGAGGTAGATCAGGGCCAGTGTCGCCGCTGCCACGGCCATGTTGAGCGGCTGCATTCCGGCGAGTGCACCCATCCATTGGCCAAGTGCCGGGTGCGAGGGCAGTCCGAGCAGCGTGGGCAATTGCGAGTAGAGAATGATGATGGCCGCCGCATTCTGGAATCCCGCCATCACCGGCGTGGGAATGAATTTCACCAGGCGTGCAAGATGAAGCAGGCCCAGCAGAAACTGGAAGGCACCGGCCATCGCCAGCAGCAGCAGGACCGCCGAACTCACCGCTGCTGGATCGCCAGCCGGGAGCCATGACGCGCCGACCAGCTCCTTGGCGAAAACTGCAGCGATCATGAAGGACACCAGGCTGCGCGGCGCATAGATCGTGATGCCACGCGCGCCGGCCAGCAGGGCGATCAGACCAAGGAAGGCCGCCGCATAGAGGCCTGCGACTACGCCGGTGGTGAGATAGGCAGGTCCGAACGGCGAGAAGGCCAGCGCGCCCAGGCCCATGGCCAGAGGCAGCGTCACCAGTGTGGCCTGGAGGCCGGCAATGATATTGCGCCCGGGTTCGATGTTCCAGCCTGCCGGCATGCGGGTAAAGAGCCGGCCGTTCCTTCCGGCAGAAGCCGCGCGGGGGCGGGACTTCATCGGGAAAGGAATGTCGGCCGCTGGCGCGGAGGACGGGACGGTAAAGGGTGGCGCTGCATGGAACGCATGTTTGTTGTTTTATTGATGAAACCGTAACCAGGCAACTTTCTTACCATTTTATTACCTGTTTGTTTCAGTTCTGTTGCAAAAAGCGGCGACATCGCCCTCTCAAAGGCGCGCGGTTCCGCGTGCCTGGTGGCCGGAAATGTGCCTGCGATGGGTTGCGGGCTTTGGGACGTCGTGAGCAATGGCTGGGAGTCGTGGCCGCTTGTCAGTCGGTGCGCACGCCCTCGAGCACAAGGGTGGCGACGGCGCGCGCTTTGACCCGCGCCGACTCGACGTCGCTGCCCAGTGCCAGCGCCACACCCATGCGCCGTGTGCCGCGCACTTCGGGTTTGCCGAACAGCCTGAGCGCGGTGTCGGGCTCGGTGAGGGCGCGTTCCACGTGCTCGAAGCGCACATTGTCGGAGTCGCCTTCGACCAGGATGGCGCATGAAGCCGAAGGTCCGCGCTGGCGGATGTTCGGAATGGGCAGGCCGAGGATGGCGCGCGCATGCAGCGCGAATTCGGACAGGTCCTGCGAGATCAGCGTGACGAGGCCGGTGTCATGCGGGCGCGGTGAGACTTCGCTGAACCAGACCTGTTCACCCTTGACGAACAGCTCCACGCCAAAGAGGCCGCTGCCGCCGAGGTTTGTGGTGACCGCAGCGGCGATGCGCTGGGCTTCGGCCAGCGCCTTGTCTGTCATGGGCTGTGGCTGCCATGACTCGCGGTAGTCGCCGGCGATCTGCAAATGCCCGATGGGTGCACAGAAATCGGTTTCGCTTCCATGGCGCACCGTCAGCAGCGTGATCTCGTAATCAAAATCGATGAATCCCTCGACGATGACGCGGCCGGCCCCGGCGCGTCCGCCTTCCTGCGCGTAGGCCCAGGCGCGCGCGATGTCGGCCTCCGTCTTCACCACGCTCTGGCCCTTGCCCGAGGAGCTCATCACCGGCTTCACCACGCAGGGCATGCCCAGTGCGGCAATGGCCGCGCGGTACTCGGCCTCGGTACCGGCAAAGCGGTAGGGCGAGGTGGCAAGACCCAATTCTTCTGCAGCAAGCCGGCGTATGCCCTCGCGGTCCATGGTGAGGCGCGCGGCGCGCGCCGTCGGGATGACGGTATAGCCCTCGCTTTCCAGTTCCAGCAGCGTGGCGGTGGCAATGGCCTCGATCTCGGGCACGATGAACTGCGGTTTTTCCAGATCGACCACGCGGCGCAGCGCGGCACCGTCCAGCATGCTGATGACGTGCGAGCGGTGCGCCACCTGCATGGCGGGGGCGTTGGCGTAGCGGTCCACTGCAATCACCTCGCAGCCGAAGCGCTGCAGTTCGATCGCAACTTCCTTGCCGAGTTCGCCGGAGCCCAGCAGCATGACGCGCGTGGCGGAGGGGGAGAGTGGGGTGCCTATTGCGCTCATTGGATATTATCGTTTTCAAGAAATATGTGTTATTTAAAGCATATTACCGAGAGAATTATTATCTGAGTAGTCCGTTGAAAACGCAGCGTTACCGGGCGCGTGGCTGGCGAATCAGGAGCGGTAGTATTCTGCCCGGTTTTCGTCAGTACGCACGAGGCCTGGCTCGGCCAGCGCACGCCCGTCACGATGCACGCATCCGTCGCCGGCGTGTCCTGCATGGGTGGCTTTCCGGTGCGGCTATTCGGAGAACTTTATGTTGAGGTCCTTGGCCAATTTTCCGAGGCGGGCAGCTTCTTCCTCCGCGATCTGGCGAAAGCGCTCGGGACTGGTGCCCACCAGGACGGTGCCATCGTCTTCGAGCTTGCGCTGCACCTCCGCGGACTTGGCCACTTTTGCCAGCTCGGCGCTCAGGCGGGTGATGATGGGCTGAGGCGTCGCCGCCGGCGCGGCAATGCCCGTCCACTGGTAGTAATTGAAGCTGGGGAGTCCCTGTTCGGCAACGGTGGGCAGTTCGGGCGTGAGTTTCGTGCGTTCCAGCATGGAGGTGGCCAGCGCCCGCAACTTGCCAGCCTTGACTTGCGGTATCGAGACACCGAGGCCGCCGAAGATGACGTCCACTTCGCCCGCCAGCACCGCGTTGAGTGCCGGGCCGCCGCCCTTGTAGTGCACCAAGGTCACCTTGGTCTCGGTGAGACTGTTGAACCAGCCCCAGCCCAGTTCGGCCAGGCCACCGGCGCCGGCGGTGCCGGCATTCACCTTCATGGGATTGGCCTTGGCGTAGGCGATGAGTTCCTTCAGCGACTTTACCGGCAGCGCGGGGTTCACCACGATGACGATGGGCCGCATGGACATCAACGAGACGGGGGCGAGGTCCTTGATGGGATCGAAGCTCAGGTTGGGATAGGCCAATTTTGCGATGCTGGCCGAGGCGGTCATGGACACCAGCGTATAGCCGTCGGGCGCCGCCTTGGCGACATAGCCGAAGCCGATGGTGCTGCCCGCGCCCGGCTTGTAATCGACCAGGAAGTTGCGGCCCATGTTCTTTGACAGCTCATTGGCGTACAGGCGCGTCTCGATGTCCACTGCGGCGCCGGGGGCGAGCGCCACGACGATGGTGACCGGCCGTGTGGGCCAGGTGTTGGCGCTGCCTTGCGCGAAGGCCGCGGTGGATGCCAGTAGCGTGGCGGCGGACAAGGCTTGCAGGGTGCGTTTCATGATGCCTCCAGTTTTAGTGTCGTCGGGCTCGGGGCCCGATCTGATTGATGTCTATGGATGCGTGTTCAGCGCTCTAGAAGAGTTTCCCCGTTGAAGAACGGGGAAACTCTGGTGTGATCAGGGCGGCGGCCCAGTTGTGCCGCGTACGATCAGTTCGACCGGGAGCTGTTCTTCGCGAGCGACCTCGCGCCCCGCCAATCTCTCCAGTAGCCTGACGGCAGCGCGCCGACCGATCTCGGCCGAAGGAACGTGCAGCGTGGTGAGCCCTGGCGGCAACTCCGCGGCCAGTTCGATGTCGTCGAATCCGGTGATGGACAATTCCTCGGGCACGCGGATGCCGCGCGCCTGGCATTCGAGCAGCGCGCCCAAGGCCAGTAAATCGTTGCCGCACACCAGCGCGGTGAAATCGCGTCCTGCGGGCCGGTCGAGCAACTCGCGCAGAGCGGCGCGGCCGTGACCGAGCGAAAACGTCGTTTCCAGAATGCGCTCCTCCGCCAAGAGCCCTCGCGCGGCCAGCGCTTCACGCACGCCAGCGAGGCGCTCCCGCGCCCGGTCGTTGCTGGCGGTGTGGCCCGATAGCACGGCGAACTTGCGGTGCCCCAACTCGAGCAGGTGCTGCGTCGCCCGCGCCGCTGCGAGGCGATTCGAGAAACCCACGCAGTGCCGGTATCCGCTCGAGTCAAGAGTCCAGGTGAACTCGCAGGGGATTCCGGCCTGCTCCACGACCTGAAAAAGCTCGGGCGGGTGGTCGGAGCCGACGAGTACCAGGCCATCCACACCGCGTTCCAGCAGCGCGCGCGTCACAGTGACTTCGGTGTCGGATACGTAATCGTAGGCGGCAAGGAGCAGCGTATAGCCCGAGGCGCCGAGTTCCCGGGCGATGGCCTGCGTTGCGCTGGCAAAGATCGGATTGTCCACCGTGGGGAGCACAGCGCCGATGGTGCGGGAGCGGCGCGAGGCCAGCGCGCGCGCCGCGCCGTGCGGCATGTAGCCGAGGCGCGCCGCCGCCTTTTCCACCTTTTCCCGCGTGTCATTGCGCACCAGACCCGGCTCGGCCATCGCGCGCGAGGCGGTGGACAGCGAGACGCCGGCACTATGTGCAACGTCGGCAAGGCGGGCGGAAAATTTGCGCATGGCAATGCCTAGGATAGCAGTATCCGGCGCTTATGAAAGCGTTCTCAGCAATTTGCTGCATTGCAGCTTGACTCAATGACATAGACGCAGTTATCTTTAATGAAAGCGCTTTCATTTTCAACCAAGGCCGGTACTGTCTGATGTCAATCGAATACCTCAAGAAGGCTGCCAAGACCCCTGAAACCGAAAGCGGAAATGCGCGCGCGGTGGTCGACGATATGCTCGCTGACATCGAGGCGCGTGGCGAAGAGGCCGTGCGCGAATACAGCAAGAGCCTCGACCAGTGGACTGGCGAGATCATCGTCACGCCCGAGGCTTTCGAAAAGCGCACGCGTGACATTCCCGAGTCAACCAAGCGCGACATCGAGTTCGCCACCGAGCGAGTGCGCAGGTTCGCGCTTGCGCAGCGCGCCTCGATCAAGGAGTTTTCCACCGAGGTGAATCCGGGTCTGACAGCAGGTCAGAGACTGATCCCGGTGAATGTGGCCGGCTGCTACGTGCCCACTGGCCGCTACGCGCATATCGCCTCCGCCTACATGAGCATCGCCACCGCCAAGGCCGCCGGTGTGCCGACGGTGATTGCCTGCTCAACGCCGTTCAAGGGTGGCCCGATCCATCCCGATGTGCTCTATGCGATGAAGGTCGCTGGCGCCGACGTCATGATGTCGCTAGGTGGTGTGCAGGCCATTGCGAGCCTGGCTTACGGCCTCTTTACGGGGCAGCCGGCCGACATCATCGTCGGCCCGGGCAACAAGTTCGTGGCCGAAGCCAAGCGTGCGCTCTACGGAAAGGTTGGCATCGACGTGTTTGCCGGGCCCTCGGAGATCGCCGTCATCGCGGACGACTCGGCCGATCCGGCCATCGTGGCCTCCGACCTCGTCGGGCAGGCCGAGCACGGGCATGAATCACCCGCATGGCTGCTTACCACGTCAAGGAAACTGGCCGAGGACGTGATGCGCCGCGTGCCAGCGCTGATTGCCGCGCTTCCGCCTATCGCCCGCGATGCGGCTGGCGCCGCGTGGCGCGACTACGGCGAAGTGGTTCTGTGCGCCACGCGCGAGGAAGTTGCTGCCGTGTCGGATCGCTATGCTTCCGAACACCTCGAAGTGCAGGCGCGCGACCTGGATTGGTGGCTGGCGCGCCTCACCTGCTACGGATCGCTGTTCCTTGGCGAGGAAACCACCGTGGCCTATGGCGACAAGGCTTCCGGCCCCAACCACATCCTGCCCACCAAGGGTGCGGCACGCTACTCGGGCGGGCTGTCGGTGCACAAGTTCATCAAGACGGTCACCTGGCAGCGCATGAGCCGCGAGGCCAACCGCGACATTGCGCAGGTCACCGCACGCATCTCGCGCATGGAAGGCATGGAGGCCCACGCGCGCACCGCAGATGATCGCATGGACAAGTATTTTCCGGACGAGCCGTTCCGTCGCGGCGAACCTGTCAGTTCGTAGTCGATGCATGGCTCCACAGCTGGAGTCGCATCATCAACAGGATGAGGAGACCATAACATGAGCTATGCCAACGGCCGCTTGATCCATGATGCAGACAGCCATCTGCAGGAGCTGGAAGATTGTCTGGACCCGTTCTTTCAGCTCTCGCTGCTGGAGGCGTTTCACGCGTCGCCGGGCTATCGGCTCAGGGTGAGCCGCTATGGGAATCGGCCGGGACGCTCGCGCGAGTTTCATGCCGAGCCGTCCTTCCGCGCCGGGGTGGACGCGAACATCATGCTGCGCAAGAGCCATGAGGCGCATGGCGCCTTCATCGCCGCCGACCGGCCGCATGCGCTGGACCTGCTGGGTTTCGCCAGCCAGTTGGTGTTCACGTCATTTTGCCTGGGCAACTTCGGTCTTGACCAGGGCGATGACATGCCGCTGTGTTACGCCGCCGCAGATGCGCACAATCGCATGATGACGGACTTCTGTGCCGTGGACGAACGCCTGCTGGCCACGGCCTATGTGCCGCTGGAGGATTTCGATCGCGCCAAGGCCACAACGACACTGGCATTGAAACTGGGCGCCAAGGCGCTGATGGTGGCCTCGCGCTGCCCGCAGCGGCACGGGCCCAGCCACATCGGGCTGGATGTGATCTGGGCGCAGGCGCAGGAGGCCGGCGTGCCGGTCGTGTTCCATGTCGGCGGCCAGGAAAAGTTCAACCCGGTCTACAAGATCAACGGCGAGCCACCGGTGCCGGATTTCCGTGGCGGTGACGATAACTTTACCTCGCTCAGTTACATGCCGATCCCGTACGCAGTCATGCAGACCCTGGCCGCGCTGATCTTTGATGGCGTGTTCGATCGCTTTGAGCACCTGAAGTGGGGCGCGATCGAGCTCGGCGCCGCATGGGTGCCCGGCTGGATGCGATCACTGGACTCGGCCGCGCATGCCTTCAAGCGCAACGAGACGCGGTTGCAAAAGCTGTCGGCACGGCCCAGCGAGATCGTGCGCCGGCAGCTGCGGGTGACCCCCTATGCCCACGAGGAGACCGACTGGATTGTGTCCCAGGCCGGCCCGGAGGTCGCCTTGTTCTCGTCGGACTATCCGCATCCCGAGGGTACCAAGACGCCGTTGCAGCGGTTCGACAAGAAGCTGGAGTGCGTGGATGCCCATGTCCGCCAGCAGTTCTATGCAGACAATTACATCGACCTGATGGGCGCTGGTCTGGCGCCGGCGCTGCGCCGGCCCCAACCGCGCGAGACGGTGTTGCAAACAGACACCGGGCGTCGCTTTTGATTCACCTTCACCACCTCGAGCTTCGGCTCTTTCGCACATCAACACTTACTGGTACTGACCGGCACAAGGAGGCCACATGAAAATCCTATCCCTCGCAGCGGTTGTACTCTCGTTCGCCCTTTCGGGTCCTGTTGCAGCGCAGGACTTCCCGAATCGACCGATCACGCTCGTGATGCCCTTTCAGGCTGGGGGCGTCGCCGATTTGTTTGGACGCCTCGTCAGCGAAAAAATGGGCGGTGTGCTCGGCACAAAATTCATCGTCATCAACAATGCCGGCGCTGGTGGAGTTATCGGCGGCCAACTCGTTGCCAACGCGAAGCCTGACGGCTATACGATTCTCTACGCCACGGATACGGTGATGGTCAACCACCCGCTCGTGACGAAAAACCCGCTATTTATCCCGGACAAGGCGTTCGCGCCAATACATAGCCTTACGACCACACCGTGGATGTTTGCGGTCCACCCCGATGCGCCATACAAGACCATGCGCGAGGTGGTCGAGTTCGCGCGCAAGAACCCGGGGAAGCTCAACTACTTCATCCTCGACATCGGATCGTCGCATCATGTCATGGGGGAACTCCTGCAGAAGGCGGCAGGCGTGAAGTTCACGCATGTTCCCTACAAGGGCGGGCCCCAGGGTTTTGTGGACTTTTTCGGCGGCCGGCTCGAATTGATGATGGATTATGCAAACACCTGGGCGCCGCATGTAGCGGCTGGCAAGGCCATTCCGATCGGTGTGGCCTCGTCGACGCGTCTCGGCGTCGCGCCGAACGTGCCGACCTTCGCGGAGCAGGGCTACGACGTCGCGTTTGGTCCGATCGGGGTGCTGGCTGCGCCGATTGCGACGCCCAAGCCCCTGATCGACAAACTCTCGGAGACCATGGCCCAGGTTCACAAGGATCCCGCGTTCATAAAGTACTGCTTCGAGCGAGGCTCGGTGCAGCTGCTGTATGGCCCTGCCGAGACTAAAGTATTTCTCGAGCAGCGGACCACAAAGATGAGGCAGTTGTTCGCCGAGTTGGGTATCAAGCAGCAATGAAGTCGACAGGAACCGGCGCACACAGGATGCTGCTGAACACGGGACGCCCGTTGTGGGATGTCCTGGCGTGCGGCTTACCTCGCGCCGGTTACCTCGCGCCGGTCAAAACGCTGCGTCCCATCATCATTGACCTGTAAGAGAATTTTGCCGCGGTGGTGAAGGCGCCCGGGGTGGCGCAACACGCCCGGGCTGGTTATTTTTAAATTATTATCTATTTTGTAATTTAGTCTTTTATTAAAGAACGCTAACAGGCCTATTGTTATCACGGTTGTTCGAGCTATTTGCCTTTCAAAGGCCCGTCCAGCCGGTAGAAGCGCGCCGCAGTGTTGCGGAACAGGTCTGCACGCTCCCCTTCGTTGTAGCGTGCCGCCATTTTCTTGAAGCTGTTCCATAGCGGTACGTAGGCGCAGGCTTCCTTGTCCACCGGGAAGTTGCTCTCGAACATGCAGCGCGCCGGCGAGAAGCTCTGGATCGCGAAATCGAAGAAATGCCCGGCGGCCTTGACGAGTTCATCGGAGGAGGGCGGCAGTGCGCGGCTTTCCCAGGCAAAGCCGAATAGGGGCATCACCGATCCGCCCAGCTTGATGTGCACGTTCGGGCAGCGCGCGAGTTCCGTGATCGACTGCTTCCACTCGGCGAGCACTGCATCGCGGCGGGTGCCGTAGGCGCCCTTGCCGAGTGGCGCGCCGAGGTGGTCGAGCACGATGGGAATGTCAGGGAAGCTGCGTGCCAGGTCGGCCAGTGCGGGCAACTGCGGGTGGAACATCCAGCCGTCGAATGAGAGACCGTACTTTGCCAGCCGCGCGTAGCCGCGGCGAAAGGCCGGGTCGAGCAGCAGGTCCTTCTGGTAGATCGCGCTGGTCTTGAGGGTTTCAGCATCATCAGTCCAGGGGCAGCTCTGGCGGATGCCGCGAAAGCGCTTTGGTGCGGCGGCGAGATGGGCTTCGAGAACCTCCTCCACGCGATCGCCGGTGAAGTCGCAGTGTCCGACGATGCCGGCCGCCAGCGCCGGTCCGTCCGGATGATCATTCACAAAGCGCTCGGCCGTGGCGTTGATCCACTCGGTTTCACCCACCGGCTTCATTTGCTCGGGGCCTGCCTGCCGGTACATGCTGGTGCACTGGATGTACACCGACGCAATGATGTTGTGTCCGGCGGTGAAATCCCGGTGCAACGCATCCTCGAGATATTCATAGCCGCGCACCGGGCGCATCGGCCACAGGTGGTGGTGCGGGTCGATGATGGGACAGGCGGGGTCGATCGCGTCTTCGTGAACCTGGTCCAGCCAGGGCAGGTTGAGTGCCATGCTTGCCTCCTCTGTGTTCAATCAAATCGGGACCACCCGGCGCCGGTTGCTTGTTGTTCCAGCGGAGGCCTATTGCCTCAAACGTCTACTTCTGCCACGCATCCTTCATGGTCACTGCGCGGTTGAACTCGGGTTCCCCGGTGACCAGGTCGAAGCGGTCCGGCACAAAGTAGCCGTGGCGCTCGAACTGGAAGTGTTCGCCGGCTTTCGCCTCACGCAGTGCCGGTTCCAGTTGCGCTGTGACGATCTTCATCGATTCGGTGTTGAGGTCGAGGATGAAGTCGCGCTCACCCGCGCCGGGATGCGGCACCTTGAACAGCCGGTCGTAGAGGCGCACTTCGGCGGTGTAAGCATGCTTGGCGCTCACCCAATGGATGGTGCCCTTGACCTTGTAGGTATCGGCGCCGGGGGTACCGGATTTGCTGTCGGCGAAATAATTGCAGTGCACAGCGATGATGTTGCCGGCGGCATCCTTGTCGCAGCCGGTGCACTCGACGACGAAGCCGTACTTCAGCCTTACTTTGTTGCCAGGAAACAACCGGAAGTATTTCGGCGGCGGAACTTCCTCGAAGTCCTCGCGCTCGATCCACAGTTCGCGCGAGAAGGGCACGCTGCGCTTGCCCCAGTCGGGCTTCTGCGGATGGTTGGGCGGATGGCATTCCTCTTCCTCGCCTTCGGGGAAGTTGTCGATGATGAGCTTCAGCGGATCGAGCACGGCGATGCGGCGCGGCGCGCGCTCGTTAAGGTCATCGCGCATGCAGTCCTCCAGCGTGGCGTAATCAATCCACGAGTTGGATTTCGACACGCCGACACGTTCTGCAAACAGCCGGAAACCTTCGGGCGTGTAGCCGCGGCGGCGTGCGCCCACCAGTGTGGGCATGCGCGGATCGTCCCAGCCCTCGACGTGCTTGTCCGTGACCAGTTCAATCAGTTTTCGTTTGGACAGCACCACGTAGGTCAGATTCAGGCGCGCGAATTCATACTGGCGCGGCACCGGGCGCTGGATCAGGCAGCCTTCGGCCAGGCGCTCAAGCAGCCAGTCATAGAACGGGCGCTGGTCCTCGAATTCCAGCGTGCAGATGCTGTGGGTGATGTTCTCCAGCCCGTCCTCGATGGGATGGGCAAAGGTGTACATCGGGTAGATGCACCACTTGTCGCCGGTACGGTGATGCGTGGCCTTGCGGATGCGGTAGATGGCCGGGTCGCGCATATTGATGTTCGGCGAGGCCATGTCAATCTTTGCGCGCAGAATGTGCTCGCCTTCTGGGAACTTGTCATCGCGCATGCCCTTGAACAATTCCAGGTTCTCGGCAACGCTGCGTTCGCGGTAGGGGCTGTTCTTGCCCGGCTCGGTGAGCGTGCCGCGCATGGTGCGCATCTGTTCGGCGGACAGGCTGTCCACGTAGGCGGCGCCGGTGAGGATCAGGTATTCGGCAGCGGCGTACATGACATCAAAGTAGTCGCTGGCAAAGTACAGGTGATCGGTGCCGAAGGCCTTCCAGTCGAACCCCAGCCACTTTACGGACTCAAGGATGGCATCGACGTATTCCTGTTCTTCTTTCTCAGGGTTCGTATCGTCGAAACGCATGTGGCACACGCCGCCGAAGTCGCGCGCCAGGCCGAAATTCAGGCAGATCGACTTGGCGTGTCCGAAGTGCAGATAGCCGTTCGGCTCCGGCGGGAAGCGCGTGCGGATTTTTGCCGGATCGTCCGGCTCGCCCAGATGCGTGTTCGCCGGGCCGGGGCGGCCAGACCAGGTGCGCTTGGTGTTCGTGCCCTTTGCAAGATCATCCTCGACGATGTGGCGGATGAAATTCGAGGACGGTGCCGGTGTCGATACAGGCGCTGCGCTGGCCTGGCCGGCGGGTTTGTTCGTGTTTTTGGACATGGGCTGGCGAATGGGAGGCTGGTATGCGCATGCATGCGCGGAATCCGCAGATTCTACCGCAGAGGGTGTTGTCTCCCGCGTCATGCCATTAAGGCTGCGCGCTTGCACCGGATGCTGGAAGTTCAGCGCAGGCTGCCCAAGTGCAGTGCGTACTGCCGGGTGAATTCAGCGCCCAGAAAGAAGATCTGCGCGGAGTAGCAGACCCATAGCAGCAAGGCCATGAGCGATCCCGCTGCACCGAAGCGCGTCGCCACGCCGCTGTTGTCCAGATACAGGCCTATCGCGTACTTCCCGAGGCTAAATAATGCCGCGGTGAAGGCGGCGCCGATCCAGACGTCGCGCCAGCACAGCGGTGCCGCGGGCAGAAATTTGTAGATCATCGCAAACAGGCAGGCGATCACTGCGTAGGTCATCACCGAAGAAAGCATCGCGAGGAGGGGGTAGGCGCTGCCCCAGATGTTGCCTGCCACCGAGCATCAGCAGTCCGTAAAAGAGAAATTATTGTGATAATAAATAGCTCACAATTGCTTTTAAATAAAAGATATAAAATCGAAAACGATAATATTTGTCGCTGGTTTATCGTCCCTGCAGCAGCAAGCCCAGCCATGCCGCCGCTGCTGTCAGCAGCAGTCCGGGGATGATTTTCAGCGCGTAACGGCGACCGCCGGCGACTATCGCCGCCGCGCATTTTGAGATCGTGTTCGTGGTGAGGGCGGCGAGTATGGGCAGGGCGGCATCTGCGGCGTCCAGCCTGTCTCCGGCAACCAGTGAAGCGACTGATGCAGCGGCGGCATGCGCGTCAGCGAGGCCGGATACGGCCGCGGCAGCGAGCACGCCGGCCTTGCCCAGCCAGGCATCCAGTGCAGCGGAAAGCAGAAGCATTGCTGACAGGGCCGCGGCCAGGACCAGCGCCGTGGTGATGTTGAATGCGCGTTTGGCATCCGCCGTGTCCGGACCATCGCCGCGCAGGCTGTGCAAGGCAAAAAAACCGCCATAGACGACCGCAACCAGTCCTGCGAGCAGCAGCGGCAGGGCCATCAACTTGAGCACCTGGGTGTTCGCGACCGCCAGCACGGCGACCAGTTGCAGCACGGTAGCCACGGTGGACAGCGTGGCGGCGGCCACCGCGGCGGGCATGAGCGTCGTCGTCCGTTTCGCGCGTTCGCCCATGGCCATGATGGTGGCGGTGCTGGAGATGAATCCGGAGGCGAGGCCGGCGAGGGGGAGGCCGAAGCGCGGTCCCAGCGCCCGCAGCGCGATATGCCCCAGCGCGCCGATGCACATGATCACTACGACAATGGTCCAGGCATTGCGCGGATTGATGGCATCGAACGGTCCGATGTGGCGGTCGGGAATCAGCGGCAGCACGATCAGCGTGGCGGCGGCCAGGACCAGCGCATCGCCCAGTTCGCGCTCGGTCATGACGGCTTTGACAAAATGGTGCAATCGCGATTTGGCCGCCAGTAGCACTGCGAGCATCACGCCCAGGCTGGCTGCGAGCGCCGGTTGGACGATGGTCAGGGCGCCGAGCAGCAAGGTAAGGAGCAGCGCGATTTCCGTGGTGAGGCCGGGATCTGCATCGCGGTTGCGCCAGTAGCCGAGTGCGGCAAACGCCGTCACGCCGGCGGTTGCCACTGCCAGCAGCAATTCGCCGCCGGTCAGCATGCACACCGCACCCAGCATTGCGGTGACTGCGAAGGTGCGCAGCCCCGCGATGGCGCGCGAGGGGCCGCTGCCTTTGCGGCGCTCGCGCTCGGCGCCCACGAGGAGGCCGATGCCCAGCGCGGTGGCAAGATTGATCAGAGGCAGGGTTTCGGGGTTCATGAGGCCGGGGTAGTAAAATCAGTTCATTCAGTGTGAAGGGTATTTTCCCATGGTCAAAGTGTATTCCTTCAACGGCCTGGTGCCGGTGGTGGACCCCGCGGCCTATGTGCATCCGAGCGCGGTGCTGATCGGTGACGTGCATATCGGGCCGCGCTGCTACATCGGCCCCTGCGCTTCATTGCGCGGCGATTTCGGCCGGATCGTGATCAAGGCCGGTTCCAACGTGCAGGATGGCTGCGTGGTGCACGGTGGTTCGAAACAGGATGCCGTCATCGAGGAGAACGGCCATATCGGACATTGCGCCGTGATTCACGGCTGCCACATCGGCACCGGCGCACTGATCGGCATGAATTCGGTGATCATGGATCTGGCCTACATCGGCGAATCCTCGATTGTCGCGGCCAATACTTTTGTCAAAATCGCCATGCAAGTGCCGCCGCGCGTCATGGTGGCGGGCAATCCGGCCAAGGTGCTGCGCGAGCTGACGCAGAAGGAAATCACGAACCGCGTGCAGGCGAACCTGAATTACCAGAAGCTGGCGGCGCGTTCGCTGCTGGCGATGAAAGAGGCTGCAGCGCTGGCCGCGCCCGAGCCGGGACGGCAGCGCATGCAGTTCAACGGCACGCCGGTCTCGGATGAGGCTTTCGACGAAATCAACCGGACTTCGCGCGCCGCGCGCGGCCTGTCGTAGTTTTTCAGTCCCCGGACTCCTGAGGAAACGCACATGGCTTTTCAATTCATTCTGACTGAAACCCGCGGCAGCGTCGGACTCATTACGCTGAACCGCCCGAACGTGCTCAACGCGCTGAACGATGATCTGGTGAATGAACTGGGCGATGCGCTGGAGGCCTTTGATGCCGACGAGGCCATTGGCGCCATCGTGCTCACCGGCAGCGAGAAAGCCTTTGCCGCCGGTGCCGACATCGCGGCGATGAAGGACCGTCTGCACATGGACATGTTCAAGACCAACTACCTGTCGCGCTGGGATCGTCTGAAGGACGTGAGAAAGCCGGTCATTGCCGCTGTTGCCGGCTTTGCGCTGGGCGGTGGTTGCGAGCTGGCCATGGCCTGCGATTTCATCATTGCGGCCGACAGCGCGAAGTTCGGCCAGCCGGAAATCAAGATCGGCGTCCTGCCCGGTGCCGGCGGCACGCAGCGCCTGCCGCGCGCAGTGGGCAAGGCCAAAGCGATGGATCTGGTGCTCACCGGCCGCATGATGGATGCGGCCGAGGCCGAGCGTGCCGGGCTGGTATCGCGCGTGGTGCCGGCCGACAAGCTGCTCGATGAGGCGCTGGCTGCTGCGCTGCAGATCTGCCAGTACTCGCAACCCTCAGTGATGATGGCCAAGGAGGCGGTGAACCGCGCCTTCGAATCGCCGCTGGCCGAGGGTATGCTGTTCGAGCGTCGCCTGTTCCATTCGCTGTTCGGCACCGAAGACCAGAAGGAAGGCATGAACGCCTTTGTACAGAAACGCAAGCCGGCGTTCAAGCATCGCTGACGCGTTGAACAGCGGTCGCGGACCGGAGGCATCCGGGGAATTCCTGTGAGGGGCCTTTCCGCAAACGGGCGTGTCGTGCTGATGTGCACGGCGCATGCGCTGTCCATGCTTGGTTTTGCCACCTGGCCCACGCTGCTGCCACAACTGCAGCCGCTCTGGGGGTTGAGCAGTACCGAAGCGGGATTGGTGAGCGGAGTGTTCTTCGCCGGCTTCATGGCACTGGTTCCGTTTTTGTCCGGGCTGACCGATCGCATGGATGCACGCCGAATCTATCTGGCGTCCACGCTGCTGGCGGCGGGCGGTGCAGGTGGCTTCGCATTTTTCGCGACGGGTACGGCCAGTGCCATGGCTTTCCAGTTCCTGATCGGTGCGGGCATTGCCGGCACCTACATGCCGGGTCTCAAGCTGCTTACTGATCATGCCGCTGGTCCGGGGCAGAGCCGCAGCGTGTCGTTTTACACGGCTACATTCGGCACCGGGACGGGACTGTCGATCCTGATTGCCGGCACGGTGGCGGCGCATTACGGCTGGCAGACGGCATTCCTGCTGTCCTCGGCGGGGCCGCTGGTGGCGGGCGTGCTGGTGTGGCTGTGGATGCCGCCGGGCCATGTGCATGCGGGTACCGACAGTCGTGCCGAGCGCCTGCGCGCGGTGTTCACGCAGCGCGATGCGGTGCGCTACATCTATGGCTATGCGGTGCATTGCTGGGAACTGTTCGGCTCGCGTTCGTGGCTGGTGGCCTTCCTCACGTTTGCCACGGTGGGCCTTGCTGCACAGCCGGCTTTTTCACCAGTCATGGTGGCGGCGATGGCGAACCTGCTGGTGTCGCCGCTGGCAAGCATTGTCGGCAACGAATTGTCGCTGCGTCATGGCCGTGAGCGCGTGATCTGGAACACCATGCTGGTCTCGGCGCTGCTGACTTTGCTGCTGGGTTTCATGAGCGGCATGCCGTGGCCGCTGCTGGCGGCGATGGCCCTGCTGCACATGTTCGCGGTGATGGGCGATTCGGCTTCGCTGACCTCCGGCATGGTGGGTGCGTCGGCGTCCCACCTGCGCGGCGCCAGCATGGCGGTGCACGCGACACTGGGTTTTGGCGCGGGCTTCGCGGGGCCCTTGCTGTTTGGCGTGGTGCTCGATGCATCGGGCGGAAATGCCGACCCGACGGCCTGGGGATGGGCATTTGCCAGCCTGGCAGTGCCGGCGCTGCTAGGCTCTTTTGTGTTGCGCCGTAATGCTGGAACGGACGCCGGTGTTTGAGGTCTGACGGGGCTTGCTTGCGCCGACCTGACAGGCGCGTGTTTTCATGGATAATGGGTCGGGCCGCGATAAAAAAACGAGGAGACGGGCCATGGAAAAGATCTGGCTGAAAAGCTATCCCGCCGGCGTGCCGGCCGAGATCGACTGGCGCCAATACCGTTCCGTCGGCGAGCTGTTCGAAAAGAACTGTGCCCTGTTCGGCGATCGACCTTCGTATCACAACATGGGCGCGACGATCAGCTTCGCTGAACTGGAGCGCCAGTCCGCGGCCTTTGGTGCCTGGCTGCAGTCCAAGGGCCTAGCGCGCGGCGCGCGCGTGGCACTCATGATGCCGAACTGCCTGCAGTTTCCGGTGTGTCTGTTCGGCACGCTGCGTGCCGGTTACACGGTGGTCAACGTCAATCCGTTGTATACGCCGCGCGAGCTGGAATACCAGTTGAAGGATTCCGGCGCCGAAGTGATCGTGATTCTGGAGAATTTCGCGCATGTGCTGCAGCGGGTGCAGGCGGCAACGCAGGTAAAGCACGTCGTGATCGCGGCGTTGGGCGACCGCCTCGGGATCAAGGGCGCGATTGTCAATTTCGTGGTGCGGCATGTGAAGAAGATGGTGCCGACATGGGCCATCGCCGGATCGCAGCGTTTCAATGACATGCTCGACGAGGGGGCAGCGAAGACACTCAAGCCCGTGGAGGTCGGCCCGGAGGATGTCGCCTTTCTGCAGTACACCGGCGGCACCACCGGTGTTTCCAAGGGTGCGACGCTGCTGCACCGGAACATTCTGGCGAACCTGGAGCAGGCCGCGGCCTGGGTGAGGCCCTTCATGTCGGAGAAGGAAGTCCAGGCCATCATCACCGCGCTTCCGCTTTACCATATATTCTCACTTACAGCGAATTGCCTGCTTATGCTGAAGCTTGGCGGGCAGAATATTCTCATCACGAATCCACGCGACATGCCCGGTTTCGTGAAGGAATTGCGCAAGCACCGCTATACCATGTTCACTGGCGTGAATACGCTGTTCAACGGCCTGCTCAACCAGTCGGGCTTCGCTGCCCTCGATTTTTCGTCACTGCGCGTGACACTGGGCGGCGGCATGGCGGTGCAGAAGGTGGTGGCTGATCGCTGGAAGGCGGCCACCGGCTGCACGCTGGTCGAGGCCTATGGCCTGTCGGAAACGTCGCCGGCGGCGACGATCAATCCGCTCGACATGAAGGAATACAACGGCGCGATCGGCCTGCCGGTGCCCTCTACGGACATCTCGATACGCGATGACGACGGACGTGAAGTGCCGCAGGGCGAAGCGGGGGAGATCTGCATACGCGGCCCGCAGGTGATGGCGGGCTACTGGAACCAGCCCGAGGCGACGGCAGCGGCGATGACCGCGGATGGTTTTTTCAAGAGTGGGGACCTCGGCATCATGGACGACAAGGGTTATGTACGTTTGGTTGATCGCAAGAAGGACATGCTGAAGGTGTCCGGATTCAACGTCTACCCCAACGAGATCGAGGCAGTAGTCGCGGCGCATCCGGGCGTGCTGGAGTGCGCTGCGATCGGCATCCCCGACGAACATTCGGGGGAGGCGGTAAAGCTCTTCGTTGTGAAGAAGGATCCGGCGCTCACCGAAGAGGCACTGCGCAAGTACTGCCACGACAATTTCACCGGCTACAAGCGGCCCAAGGTGATTGAGTTTCGCGCTGAACTGCCGAAGACGAACGTCGGGAAAATCCTGCGCCGCGCCTTGCGCGACGAGACGGTCGGCGCGGGCAAATAGGGGCGAGGCCGCCGCTCAGGCCGGCGCAGGCTTGGCGGCGACGCTGCGTGCCAGCCGCGAAAATATCTCATTGATCAGGTCGTCGCGCTGCACCGGCTTGTTCAGAAAAGCATCCGCACCCAGGGCCTTCGCCTGGAGGAATCTTGATTCGGTGTCGGTGCCGGTGATGACGATCACAGGAAGATGGCGAGTGGCCCCATCGCCCTTGATCGCCTGCAATACTGAGCTTCCCCGAAATTTCGTCTTCCATGGGTAAGTCGATAGGATGACGAAACGGGAGGAGGCTGATGTTCAAGATTGTTACCGCTGGTTGCAATTAGACCTGTTTTGGCAGGTTGTGCCGAGCTGCTATTGACCACCACCGGCACTCGACAAACACGGGGCAATACGCAATCGCGCCGGGGGGGGTGCGGCGTAAATCTTGGACTGGTTTATGCCGTAAGTCCGAGGCTCTCTCGGTATTCTAGGGGACTGAGTGAGCCAAGGGAGATTTTGATCCGCTTTTCGTTATACCAGCAGATGTAAGAGTCAACGACCTCGATGAATTGCTC
>CAMCYY010000034.1 GCA_945885335.1 Bordetella parapertussis | reverse complement strand
GACGGGGTGGCTTTGCTGGTGACTTCGGTGATTTTGTCTTCGTTCTGCTTGCGCATGCCCTTGTTGATGTTGATGAATATTTCCTGCGGCGTGCCCTGGCGCGCACCGACATCGCTCAGCAGCGGCGTGATCTTCTGGAGAAAATTGTCCGATAGCGCAATAGTGCTTTTGCGGTACTTCACGTCCTTCAGTTCGTAGGCAAGCCGCATTTCGCGGGTGTTGCCGGCCTTGTCCGTCACCACCAGCACGCCCCGCGCATCGGCCGGCACGTTGTAGGCGTGGGCGAACAGGGCGATGTAATGGTCCGGATGGCTCTTGATCTGGCCCTGGAAGCCGGGGAAGAAATACTCACCGATCTTCACGCCGCTGGTGGATACCTCCTCGGAGGACTTGTAGACAATCACGCCGACGCCACCGAAGTTGATATAGCGATCATCGGCAATCAGCTCAACCGTTGGCGGCGTGATGTCGATGGTGATGTTCTTTTCGACGACAGTCTCATTACCCCGGAACAGGTTCCACAGCGAGGCATCGCGTGCCGTGACACGCAGCACCGCCGGGCCTTCCTTGACGCCGCTGAGCTTCGATGTGGCAACGGCGATTTTCTTGCCCGCGACCGGTGAATCGAATTGCTCGGCGGCCAGCGAAATTTCAGTCCCACCGGCCGAGAGCGTGGCGCTGACCGCCTTCAGGCCTGCGCCCGGATCGGCCACATCGATCTCCAGGGTGCCCAGGCCGATCACGCCGGTGTCCGGCACCAGCCGGACCTGTGGTGCCTCACGCTCGAAGCGCGGCGCCATGAACCAGGCCGTGGCGGCCAGTGCGCCAATAATGATGACCAGCAGCAGCAACTTGATGGGCGTCAGTTTTTTTCGGGTGCTGCCGGATTCGAAATCGCTCATGGGTTCAATTCAATTAAAAGTCATGAAAATTAAACTGCATTATCGCCTGTATTTGCAGCACTCATACCAACTGCACGAGCCCCTTTGGCTGCTATCGTTAAAATTCGCAAAATGAATCTGCGGCAGAATAGAATCGCATATATTTTCGCAATATGAAGCTTGATTTTGGCAACTGCCTGTGCGGCGCAAGGTTTGATCCGTATCGCACCGTGCCACAGCAAGCCCGGCAAACCGAAGTTGCGGATAGTCCACATAAAAGGAGCCTGAAATGAACAGACCTCTGGTCGCTGCCGTTTGCGGGATTGCATTCGCCGCGCTGATCCCTCAGCTTTCCCTTGCGCAATCAGCGTATCCCGCCAGGCCGGTCAGTTTCATCGTGCCCTATGCCCCGGGCGGAAACGGCGACATCGTTGCGCGCATCCTGGGGCAGCGGCTTGCTCCGGTCATCGGACAGCCCCTGATCGTGGACAACCGCGCCGGCGCCGGCGGCAATATTGGCGCGGAGTATGCCGCCCGGCAGGCCCCGGATGGCTACACCATCATGCTGGGCACCAACACCCACGCCATCAACATGAGTCTGTATGCGAAGGTCAATTACGATTTCGCGCGCGACTTCGCGCCCATCAGCATGATTACCTCGGCACCGCTGGTGCTGATCATCCACCCATCGGTGCCTGCGCGAAGCGTGAAGGAATTAATCGCCTACTCCAGAGCCAATCCCGGAAAGCTCAATTACGGCAGCGGCGGCAGTGGCAGCTCGGGCCATATTGCTGCGGAGCTTTTCAAGACGATGTCGGGTGCGGACATGGTGCACGTGCCCTACAAGGCGGTGGCGCAGTACATGAGCGACCTCGTTGGCGGGCAGGTACAGGTGGCCTTCAATGCCAGCACCACCTCCGTGGCCATGGCAGCGAGCAACAAGGTCATCGCACTGGGCGTCACCAGCGCGAAACGCTCAGAACTGGCGCCAGGCATGCC
The DNA here is from genome assembly GCA_945885335.1 of Bordetella parapertussis. Lineage (GTDB taxonomy): Bacteria > Pseudomonadota > Gammaproteobacteria > Burkholderiales > SG8-39 > CAIYPG01. The sequence goes on along the minus strand of CAMCYY010000034.1, from coordinate 17,980 downwards.
CACTGTCGCGGAAATGGGCGTGGCGGGTTACGACGCCACCATCTGGCAGGGCATTCTGGCACCGGCTGGCGTACCCGGCGCCATCATCAACAAACTGAACCGGGATATTGTCACCCTGCTGGGCCTACCTGAGGTCAAGGAGCAGTTCAAAAAGCAGGGAGCCGATGCCGCGCCTTCCACGCCGGAAGAGTTCGGCGCCTACATCCGATCGGAGATTCCGAAGTGGGCCAAGGTGGTGAAGGCATCGGGGGCGGTGGTTGAGTAAAAGCGGTGCCAACAAATTGCCTGACCACCGACTTGTGATGCCGTCATTCCCGCGAAAGCGGGAATCCCGCCTTTCAAGCGCAACATCAAGAACAACAACGGGATCCCCGCTTTGGCGGGGATGGCGGTTTTGAAGGATCTGATTGTGCAAGCCATGCCTGACTCCCCGCAACCCAAACCGCTGATCTCCGAACATCTGGCGCGGTTCGCCTATGGCCTCCGTTACGAAGACATCCCCGCCGAGGTCACCCAGCGCGCAAAGTACCTGGTGCTTGACGCACTGGGCATCGCACTCGCCTCCACCCGGTTCGATTTTGCTCGTGACGCGCTGGCCGGTCTTTCAATGTTCGAGCCGGGTGAGCGGGCAGCCTTCGGCATGGACCGGCGGCTGGCGCTGCGCGACGCGGTCACCCTGAACGGCGTGCTGGTGCATGGCCTGGACTACGATGACACGCACATCGAGGGTGTGGTGCATGTCAGTTCGAGCTGCTTTCCCTGCGCTTTCGGCGTGGCAACACAGACCGGCGCGAACGGTCGTGATTTCCTCACCGCCTACGTCACGGCCGTCGAGACGGCCTCACGCATCGGCATGGCCGCCGGTGGCGGACTGCACCTGTCGGGCCTGCACCCCACCGGCTCGGTGGCTGCCTTTTCGGCTGCGCTCGCCGCGGGTCGCCTCTACGGACTTACTACCGAGCAGATGGTCATGGCCCAGGGGATCGCGCTCTCCACCATGGCGATCAGCAGCCGTCAGTACAGTCGCGAAGGCGCCGGCAGCAAACGCCTGCACCCGGGCTGGGGGGCCACCGCAGGCATCACTGCCGCAGCCTTGGCCCGCGGCGGCATGACCGGGCCGCGCGCGACCTATGAAGGCGACTATGGATTCTTTCAGGTCAATATGGCCCCGCATATGGCGCGCTGCAATCTGGCGCTGGCCACCGCGGGTCTGGGCGAGGTGTGGGAGACAGGACGTGTCGCCATCAAGCCCATCCCCGCCTGCCACCTCGTGCATGCCTGCTCCGATGCAATCGTTGCGCTGGTGCGTGAGCATGGCCTTCGCGCGACGGACATCGCTTCCATTCAGGCGCTGGTCCCCAGGGAAGCGTACGCAGTGGTATGCGAGCCATTGGCCTTGCGCAAACGCCCGGTGAGCAGTTACTCAGCACAGTTCAGCCTGCACTACGCCGTGGCTGCCAGCATAGTCTGCGGGCGTTTCAGCCTGGCCGAAATGACGCCCGAGTTCTACACCAATCCGGAAATACTGGCCCTGGTAGACAAGGTGGAGCACGGCGAATATCCGGGCTCGGAGTACCCGAAGTATTTTTCAGGTGAAGTCAGGGTCAAGACCCGGGATGGTCGCGAGTTCGTGAAGCGCGAACACATCAACCGCGGTGCCGCCGACCGGCCGCTGTCAAGTGATGACATCACGGAAAAGTTCATGGACAACGCAACGACGGCAGTCTCGAAAGCGCAGGCCATCAAGTTGCGCGAGGCGGTACTGACCCTGGAAAGTGCCGATGATCTGAAAGCGGTTGAAGCGTTGTTTGCCTGCGGCAAAGAGTTCTCGTAAATGCTGTCGTTCACGCCAATTGGAAGCAGTGCGGGAATGACGATCAGTATCTTGGAGATTAGAAATGGATGAAATACGAATACTGGCGCCAACCGGCGCCTGCGGGTCCGGGTTCCTGGAAAGCTCATTTGAAAAAGGCCTGAGCCAGGCCCCACACTTCATCGGATGCGATGCCGGTTCCACCGATCCTGGCCCGGCCTATCTCGGAACCGGCAAGCCGGCTTTCCCGCGCGAGGCGGTGAAGCGCGACATGCGCCTGATGTTGAAGGGCGCCCGCCGCCTGAAGGTGCCTCTGCTGATCGGCTCGGCCAACACCGCCGGCGGTGACGTGCATCTCGCAGGCTTGGTGGATATCGTCAGGGAAATCGCCGCCGAGGAGAAGCTGAGCTTTCGCATGGCCGTCATCCATGCCGAGCAGAGCAAGGACTACCTGAAAAAGCGGTTAAGCGAAGGCCGCATCAAGCCACTGCATCCTGCACCCGAGTTCAACGAAGCCGTTATCGATCGCAGTGAATGCATTGTCGGGATGATGGGCGCTGAACCCTTCATGCATGCATTGAAGGAAGGCGCCGAAGTCATCATCGCAGGGCGCGCCAGCGACACCGCGATTTTCGCCGCCATGCCGGTAATGAACGGCTTTCCGGAGGGCCTTGCCTGGCATGCAGGCAAGGTTCTGGAGTGCGGCGCGGCAGCAGTGGTCAACCGCAAGACTGGCGATTGCATGTTCGCCTGGATACGCAAGGACCACTTCGTGCTGGAAGCACCGGACCCCGAGTTGCAATGCACGCCACAGAGCGTTGCCTCGCACAGCCTGTACGAGAACGCCGACCCATTCAAGCTGGTCGAATGCTCGGGCACGCTGGACCTGACCAACAGCACCTATGAACAGCTCAGTGAGCGCGCCGTGAAAGTGTCGGGCAGCGAGTTCATTCCGGCCGAACGCTACACGGTGAAACTCGAGGGCGCCGAGAAAGTCGGCTACCAGAGCGTCATCATCGGCTCGATACGTGATCCCTTCTTCATCCGCCAGATCGACGACTGGACCGAGCGCCTGCTGGTACGCTGCCATGCACGCGTGAAGCAGGTCTACGGCGACCGGATGAAGCCCGAGGATTACTTCATCAACATCCGCATCTACGGCAAGAACGGCACCATGGGGCCGCTGGAGCCGGTGAAGGAAATCACCTCCCATGAGCTGTGCCTGATCATCGAGGTCACTGCACCCAGCCAGGATGTCGCCAGCTCCATCGCCGGCATCGTGCGCCATCAGGGCCTGCACCTGCCGATTCCGGAATGGAGCGGACTCATCACGGCGCTGGCCTGCCCCTACAATCCGGCGCATCTGGATCGTGGTCCGATCTTCCGCTTCAATGTGAACCACGTGGTGGAGCCCGACAAGCCGCTCGAGATGTTCCCCATGGAGATGGTGATGGTGGGCGAGTCCAGCGAAAACAAGGTAGGGGTGACGGCATGAAACTCGCTGAACTGGCAAGGCTGATACGCAGCAAGAATGCGGGCCCCTTCGTGCTGACCTTCGATGTGATGTTTGAGGACGAGGCACGCTACCAGCGCGTGAAGCAATCGGGTGCCCTGACGCGCGAAGTGGTGGCCCTCTGCTACGGCCTGCCTGCAAATGACGTGCTGTTCTTCTACTGCGACCACGCGCGCGCAGTGAAAGCGTCGATCCCGCGTCCCTACTTCCAGGGCGACCTGCTGGACAGCGACGGCCACGGCGGCCAGCAATACGTACCGCTGATGGACATCGAGATACCGTAAAGAGCACCTGCGGGCAGCCGGTCCGCGAGGGGCCTGCTGCCCGCATTCCCAAGACATCCTGAGGAGGAAAACATGCCGACCGAGAAACCGCTGTTGATCAATCCGTTGCTGGAACGCCTGCGTTCGGGCGGCCTGGGCCTGACCCTGATGCTCAAGCAGGCGCGCACCATCGAGATTGCGCTGGCGGCCAAAGCAACCGGCTATGACGCGCTCCTGTGCGACCTGCAGCACACTACCATGTCGGTGGAGCAGGCGGCGCAGATCGCCGTGGCCGCGCTGAATGTCGGCGTCACGCCGCTGGCGCGCGTGCCGCACGGCGACTACGGCATGGCGCTCCGCTTGCTGGACGGCGGCATGCAGGGCATTGTCTTTCCGGAGGTGGTCACGGCCGCTGAGGCACGCGAGGCAGTGCTTGCGGCCAAGTACGCTCCGATGGGCGCGCGCGGCGCCAATGCCGGCACGCCGCATTTCGGATTCCGCAGCATTCCCGCCGCCGAGGGGCGCAAGCTCATGAACGACACCACGCTGGTGATCGTCATGCTTGAGTCCATGGCAGCCCTGGAGAACGTCGATGCCATCGCAGCCACGCCGGGGGTGGATATCGTGCACATCGGCTGCGGCGACCTGTCCGCCGACCTTGGCATCTCGGGCCAGCTCGATCACCCGGACATCCTCAAGCAGATCGAGCGCGCCGCAGCAGCCACCCGCAAGCACGGCAAGTTCTGCGGCGTAGGCGGCTTGTCCGGCAATGACACGGGGCCTTTGAAAAAGGTGCTGGCCCTTGGCCCCCGCTACATCACCGGCGCCAACGAATGGTCGCTGATGATGGGCGCGCTGCAGGAAAGGTCAAAGTGGTTCCGCGAGTCGTCGCCCGACTGAGCTGCATCGACCACCCCGAAAAGACAGCAAGGAAAAACATGGCCAAATCCATACTCATGCCCGACTGGCTCGACAAGGTAAAAGAAGCCCCCATCGAGCCGGACTATCCCCTCATTGATCCGCATCACCACCTGTGGCTGTCCAACCACCGCCGGGTGTTTGCCTATCCCATCGAAGACCTCGCTGAAGACACGCGTACCGGCCATAACATTCTGGCCACTGTCTTCATCCAGTGCCTGGCCCAGTATCGGGAATCAGGCCCGGAACATCTGAAACCGGTTGGCGAAACCGAGTGGATCGAATCCATCTCAAGCGACTTTGAGCGCCGGAACCCCCAGGATGCAAAACTGTGCGCAGGCATCGTCGGCCACGTTGATTTCAGGCTCGCAGAGCAGGTGGACGAGGCGCTGGAAGCTCACAAGTCCGCCAGCCCGCGGTTTCGCGGCATCCGGCAGGGTGCGTCATGGTCAGATGACCCGGACATCCAGCAAAACCGGGTGATGGGCCAGCAGCATCTATATCTGGATCCCGCGTTCCGCAAAGGATTTGCAAGGCTGGCGCGACATGACTTGACGTTCGATGCCTGGCTGTTTCACGATCAATTGCCCGAACTGACCGACCTGGCACGCGCCTTCCCCGACACGAAAATCGTTCTGGACCATATCGGCGCCCCGCTGGGTCAGGGGCGCTGGGCGGGCCGGCGGGAGGAGGTCTTTGCCGACTGGAAGAAGTCCATCCAGGCGCTGGCGGCGTTGCCAAACATGCATATCAAGCTGGGCGGCACCGTCATGCCCATGTTCGGCTTCAACTGGGAGGCCCGTCCCCTGCCGCCGAGTTCCGATGACCTGGTGGGTGCGGTCGGACATTTCTTCGAAACAGCCATCGAGGCCTTCACGCCGGCCCGATGCATGTTCGAGAGCAATTTTCCAGTGGACAAGATTGCCTGTGCCTATGTGCCGCTGTGGAACAGCTTCAAGAAGATTGCGGCACGCTACAGTAACACCGAGAAAGCCGACCTGCTGCACGGCACGGCAAAGCGGTTTTACCGGCTTGATCGCATCGCCATCCCTGATTTTCACAAGTAAGGACTGCGGCCGTACGGCCGCTGCCCTGACTCACGCCAGCGTCACCCGCTCCAGATAGTCCGGCACCTGGCAAGACCAGTTCAGTTCTTCCTCGATGCGATGACGCAGGGCATCAGCGGCGATGGGCTCGCCGTGGGTGATGAAGATATTGCGCGGCGCCTTGTCGCAGGCGCGCAGCCAGGCAATGAGTTCATTCGAGTCGGCATGGCCGGAGAAGTTGTCCAGCATCGCCACTTCGGCACGCAGCGGCACATACTCGCCATGAATCTTGATGCTGGTCGCCCCTTCCATCATTGATGCGCCGCGCGTGCCACCAGCCTGGAAACCGGTGAACAGCACAGTGTTGCGCGCATCCGGGGCAAATGACTTGAGGTGATGCACCACCCGCCCGCCGGTGGCCATGCCGCTGCCGGCGATGATGATCATGGGGCCCTCGCGGCGGTTCAGCGCCTTGGATTCCTCGATCGTTTGCACGAATTTCGCCGTTCCGCTCAGGGCTGCGCATTCCGCCTGCGTCAAGCGGTGCTCGCCCGGATGCCGCTGGAAAATCCGCGTCGCATCAACGGCCATCGGACTGTTGAGATACACCGGAATGTCGGGAATAGCGCCCTTGTCTTTCAACTGGTTCAGGCAATACAGTAAAGCCTGGGCGCGGCCGACGGCAAAGGACGGGATGATGACCACGCCACTGCGGGCGGCGGTGCGCTTGACCACCTCGGCCAGTTTGACGCTTGGGTCCTCGGCTGGATGGGTCCGGTTGCCATAGGTGGATTCGATCACAAGAAAATCCACCGGCGCCATGGGCGTCGGCGGCCTCATCAGCACATCATTGGGTCGACCCAGGTCACCGGTGAACAGGATGGATCCGTGCGCTCCCTGCAGTCTGAGCATGGCAGCCCCCAGCAGGTGCCCTGCGGGCAGCATGCGGGCCTTCAGCCCGTCGCCAAGGTCAATGTCCTTTTCGAAATCAATGACATGAAAGCGCTTGAGGCAGCGCATCGCATCTCGCTCGGTGTATAGCGGCAGTGCCGGCTTGTGCTTCGAGAAGCCCTGGCGGTTGGCGTACTCAGCCTCCTCCTCCTGCAGACGTGCGCTGTCGGGCAGCATCACCTCGCACAGGTCACGCGTGGCCGGGGTGCAGTAAATGCGGCCGCGAAAGCCGTTCTTCACCAGTAGCGGCAGGTAGCCGCTGTGGTCGATGTGCGCATGCGTGAGCAACACCGCATCCAGGGTGTGCGGATCGACCGGCAGACGCGACCAGTTGCGCAAGCGGAGCTGCTTGAACCCCTGGAACAGGCCGCAATCGACGAGGATCTGCCGATAGCCGTCGCGCAGCAGGTACTTCGAACCGGAGACGGTGCCGGTCGCACCGATGAACTGCAAGTCCATCAGTACACCGTGATCAAGTGGACCGTCCCGCTCCGGCGTGTTTCACGCGTGCTCAGCGTACGGTAATGACGGGCATGTCAGCCAGGTGCAGCACCCGGGTGGCCACAGAGCCGAGCAGCAGGTTGCCAGTGGCGGTCATGCCACGGGTGCCGATGCAGATCAGGTCGAACTTGCCACTCTTGGCCTGGGCGACAATGGTCTCGGCAATGGGGCCAACAGCCAAGATGGTCCCGGCCGCGAAACCGGCATCCTTCAGCACCTTCAGAACGGGCTTCATGGCTTTTTCGCTTTCTTCCTTATAGTACTTCTGGATGCTCGCCTTGCCGATCACCATGCTCACGCGGCCAGCGGCCGGCAGCGGCAGGTGCACATTGATCGCGACGATCTCGGGCTGATCGGCCCACAACGCGGCCATCTTGCTCAATTTTTTTGCGGCACGCACCGCGTGGGCTGAACCGTCTGCTGCGAGCAATATCTTGGTCATGCTGACTCCTCAATTGAACTTAGGGTGGGTTTGCTGCATCTGCATATTTTTATGCGCCGCTCAAGCAAAGCAGCCCTTCGCGTATGTGCCCGGCCAGGTCCGTACTGCGCACCAACCCTGCTACACCGAAGGCTGCAATCATAAGCCCGGCAATCAATCGCGTCGATGGACTTTTCAATTGGGTGCTGAAACGCCGCAGCAGCCAGCCTGCCGCCAACAGGTTCGGCAGGGTGCCCAATCCGAACAACAACATGATGGCCGCGCCGCGCAAAGCGCTGCCACCCACCAGCGCCAGCGTGAGCATGCTGTAGGCCAGTCCGCATGGTGTCCAGCCCCACACCGCTCCCGCGGCGATGCGACCGCCCGTTGTATCAGTGGCGGGCAGGTGCCGCGACAGACTGCGCACCGCCGGCCAGACGCGCGCGCCGAGGCGCTCGATCACAAGCACTGCATTGCCCTGCCCCGCCACATACAGGCCAAGCAGGATCAGCATGCCGTTGGCCACCACGAACAGCATGACTTGTGCGGGCAGCAGCGTTGCCATGCTGAATACGGTGCCCGCACTACCCGCAAGCAATCCGCCCAGGGTGTAGCTCGCAATGCGCCCGCTGTTGAAAGCCAGTTGCGCCTTCAGCGGTACCGGTGTGCCGACGCGGCGCAGCGTAAACGCACCGACCACCCCGCCGCACATCGCAATGCAATGCACGCCGCCAAGCAGACCAACGGTGAATGCAGTGAGGAGCAAGCTGTCCATTGCGGCCCCGGCCTTCAGACGACGCGTGAATAGCGTTCACGTTCCTGCCCGGCACGCAGGTAGCGGTCAAACACCATGCACACGCTGCGCACCAGCAGCCGGCCGCGCAGTGTCACCGTGACCCATTTGTCGTCGAGCTCGACCAGTCCGTCCTGCTCCAGCGCCTTTAGCGCCTCCAGCTCCGGCCTGAAATATTCATCGAAGTCGATCAGGTGCGCGATGGCGATGGACTCCTTCGAGATGACGAAGCTGCAGGCGAGCGAACGGATCACGGCACGGCGCAGCAGATCATCGGGGCTGAGCTCCATGCCGCGCAGCACGGGCAGCGTGCCCTGCGCCAGCATCTCCTGGTAATCAGCCAGTTCCCTGGTGTTCTGGATATAGGCCGGGCCGATGCTGCCGATCGCGGACACGCCAAGGCCGATGGTGTCGGCGTCGCCACCGGCGGTATAGCCCTGGAAATCGCGCTGCAACCGACCCTGGCGCTGCGCCAGCGCGAGATCGTCGGCCGGCTTGGCGAAATGGTCCATGCCGATATACACATAGCCTGCATCCTGCAGGAGGCGGATTGCCATGACCAGCAGTTCGAGCTTCACCGCGGCAACCGGCAGGTCGGCATCGAGGATGCGCCGCTGCGGCTTGAACACCGCCGGAAGATGCGCATATCCGTATAGCGCGATGCGGTCCGGGTCAGCCGCAACAACCTGCTTCAGCGTCTGCGCGAAACCTTCGACATTCTGCTTCGGCAGCCCATAGATGAGATCGACATTGAGCGACTTGAAACCCGAGGCGCGTGCCGCCTGAATCACCGCCATGGTCTGCTCCACGCTCTGCACGCGGTTCACCGCGCGCTGCACGTCGATATTGAAATCCTGCACCCCGAGGCTCGCGCGGTTGAAACCCAGTTCGCGCAGGGCTGCCACACCGGCGGCATCAACCTTGCGCGGATCGAGTTCGATGGCGTATTCACCGGCTGGATCAAACGCAAACGCCTCGCGCAGCACCTTCATCAGGCGGCCGAGGCGCTCCATGCCCATGAAGGTCGGCGTGCCGCCGCCCCAGTGCATGCCCTGGATGGCGCGATCCGCGCGATCGCTGCCCAGACGCCCCGCCACCATGCGGATTTCGCCGATCAGCGCGTCGAGGTAGGCATCGGCGCGGCCGTCATGGCGCGTTGCAATCTTGTTGCAGGCGCAGTAGTAGCAGAGCGTGTCGCAGAACGGATGATGAACGTATAATGAAAGTGGTCGGGATACTCCGCCAATGCTGCGATGCCGGAGCCAGTGGTCATAGGCTGTCGCATCAAAGGCCTCGACAAAACGATCCGCGGTCGGATAGGACGTATAGCGCGGCCCGCGTCCGCCGTATTTGCGGATCAGTTCGGGATCGATAACAAGATTGACAGGCATGGCTCTGTGCGGGGGACCCGGTTGATGACAGGATGCAGTGCTACTTTGCGCCTTTGCCCGCCGGATGCTTTGACGTGAGTCAAACTTCCGACATGCGCCGCCCGCCGACCGCCGCATCCCGCCACCCCCTGCAGCGCCCGGGCCGGAGTTACGGCTACATGCTGGTCATCCTGGGGCCCATCCTTGCTCTGGGCGCCTTTACCGCACTGCTTGCCATGGCCGCAGGCCTGTTCGGCTGGTATCGCCCCGAGATGCTGGTCGCCGCAGCCGGTGTGGGCGGAACCATGACACTGGTGGCGCTGGTGCTGCTGTACCAGCGCACCGCCACACACCGCGCCGAACACCAAGCCTCCCAGCAAGCACTGCAAAACGTCGAGGCACGCGTCGGCGGCATTGTCGAGTCGGCGATGGATGCCATCATCACCGTGGACGAGGAGCAGCGTATTGTGCTGTTCAACCTCGCTGCGGAAAAGGTGTTTGGCTGCCCCAGGGAAGAAGCCATCGGCGCGCCACTCAACTGGTTCATTCCGGAGCGCTTCCGCGACGGACATGTGGCGCACATGAGGGCCTTTGGCGAAACCGGCAGCAGTTCGCGCCGCATGGGCACCACGCGCATCGTCACCGGCTTGCGGCGCAACGGCGAGGAATTTCCGATCGACGCGTCGATTTCGCAGATCACCGAACACGGCAGCAGGTTCTACACCGTCATCCTGCGCGACGTAACTGAACGGGTGCGCGCTGAAGAAGCCCTGCGCCGCTCCAAGGACGAACTGCGCGACCTTTCAATCGCCTCGAATTCGGTGCGCGAACAGGAGAAAAGCCGCATCGCGCGCGAGCTGCATGATGAGCTCGCGCAGGCGCTGACCGCGCTGAAAATGGACGTCGCCTGGATGGATGAACACCTGCCGGTGCGTGAGACCGATGTCGACGGAAAACTGAAGGCCATGCAGCAGTTGCTCGATCACACCGTGGCTGCCACCCGCCGCATTTCGGCCGACTTGCGGCCACTGATTCTTGATGACCTCGGGCTGGTACCGGCTGCCGAATGGCTGGTGCAGAACTTCACCCAGCGCTCGGGCATCGCCTGTTCGCTGGATGTTGCACCCGCCGATCTCGAACTCGAAGACCCACAGGCCACCGCGCTGTTCCGCATCCTGCAGGAATCGCTGACCAATGTATCGCGTCACGCCAATGCATCGCGCGTCGAGGTACACATCGATGGCGCCGACGATAGCATCACGCTGAGCGTGCGCGACAATGGCGGCGGATTCGCGCCACAGGACCCGCGCAAGCCGAATTCCTACGGCCTGCTCGGCCTGCGCGAGCGGGTCTATCTGCTTGGCGGCGAGGTCGACATCGACAGCACGCCCGGCAAGGGCACCGAAATCACCGTGCACATTCCCCGGGCCACACAGACAAAGGCAGCCGTCACATGATTCGCATTGTTGTGGCAGACGACCACACCATCGTCCGCGAGGGCCTGAAGCAGTTGCTGGGGGCCGCGGGGGACTTCTCGGTGGTGGGCGAGGCACAGGACGGTCACTCTGTCATGGAACTGGTGCGCACGCTGGACTTCGACCTGCTGCTGCTCGACATGTCCATGCCCGGCCGCAGCGGCATCGAACTGATCAAGCAGGTGCTGTCGGAAAAGCCGCGGCTGCGTGTGCTCATTCTCAGCATGCATGAAGAACGGCAATATGCGGTGCGTGCCATCCGCGCCGGCGCGGCAGGCTATCTCACGAAGGAAAGTGCCTCGGCGCAGCTGGTATCGGTAATCCGCAAGGTCGCGGCAGGGGGTGCCTTCATCAGCACGGAGGTGGCCGAACAACTCGCGCTGGCCGCCATGCCGCAGACCGACGGGCTGCCGCATACCGCGCTGTCAGACCGCGAATACCAGGTATTCCAAGCACTTGCCGCCGGCAGGACGGTGTCGGAAATCGCCACGCAACTCAACCTGTCGGTAAAGACGGTCAGCACCCACAAGGCGCGCCTGATGCAGAAAATGTCACTGCCGAACCAGGCCGAGCTGGTGCGTTACGCCCTGACGCACAAACTCGTCAACGCCTGATTCAGGCCTGCTTCCGGCGCAATACTTCAACCACGGCATCGATCATGGCCGGCGCCATGTCGATGGCGTTCGTCACATGCGCAATGGTGTTGCAGGTGGCCACGTGCGCAGCACCGGTCTCGAGCAGCGCCAGCGCATCCGGTGCGAACAACGCATGCACGCCGATGCACACCGGTTTCTGCAATCCCGCCTCCACCAGCCTTTTTGCCGCTGCCACCATGGTGCGCGCCGTGGAAATGATGTCGTCCACCAGCACCGGCGTGCGGTCACCCCACGCCGAAAAATCCGACCTGGCGATTTCGACCTCACGGTCACCGTGACGGGTCTTCGTCATCACCACATGCGGCGCCCCTGCCAATCGCGCCACCTCGGCCACCCATTGTTCGCTCTCCACATCCGGCCCGACCAGCAACGGCCGCGCCACGTTTGCGGTGATCCACGCCGCGATCACCGGTGCCGCCGGAACCACCACCGAGGGAATGGAATAAATCTCGTCGAGTGAGCGATAGCGATGCAGATGAGGATCCACGGTCAAAAGCCAGTCGGCATGCTGGCTCAGCATGCGCGCGACGTGGCGCGACGTCACTGCCTCGCCTGGCTGGAAGCGCGCGTCCTGGCGCATGTAGCCGAGGTAGGGCGCAACAATACCCACCTGCGTCGCACCCAATTCGCGTGCCGTGGCCGCCGCAAACAAGAGACCCATGGCGCGGTCGTCGGGATGATCAAGACCGCAGGCGAGGATCACACGATGACCGTCAACCGGCGAATCCAGTCGCACATAGGTCTCGCCGTCCGGAAAGCGCCTCAGCAGCATTTCGCCGCTTGTCGCGACCATGTCATTTGCAACCATGCCATCGGCGAGTTTCCGTGCCAGGCCTTCCTGCCCGGGAAATCCGAAAACGACCGCGGGATTCACGCGTCATCCAACACGGTCACGATGTCCGACTGTCCGGCAATATAGTCAAGCGCGTATTGCAGCACGCCGCCCGACTCGGCATGAATGATGAAAAGCGGCTCGTCCTTCTCCACCATCCTCCCCAGCGGCGAAAGATATTCAATGCCGGCCGATGGCGCCTGGGGCGCGCCCGCCAGCCGTGCGGTGCGAGACAACAGCCGGTTGTTGACGGCAACAACCTTTCCGGCGCGGGAGGCGGTGATGGGTCGCATGTGCCGTGCACGCGGCGGCTGACGCATGCCCCCCTGCGCCGCGCAGATCGCCAGAAATTTCTTCCAGGCCGTGCCGCTTTCCAGCAGCAATTCGGCCTGCTGCCGGCCCAACCCGCGGGGCACTGATTGGGAAACTTCGAGGATCATGCCCGCCAGGTCCAGCGATCGCGCGCGAAGATCGGTGGGGGCCCCGGCTTCGCCGCGCAGCACCGCCAGAATGTCCCAGGCTTCCAGCGCCGGGCCGATGCCACGGCCGACGGGCTGTGTTCCGTCAGTGAAGAGCACGCGCAATTGGAGATCGACCTTGTGGCCCACTTCGATGAGGCGATCGCGCAGGAATTCGGCGGCCGCAAGGGAACGCATCTTCGCCGTCGGGCCGATCGGAATGTCGATGACCACATGGGTTGCGCCGGCCGCCGCCTTCTTGGACAGGATGGAGGCGATCATCTGCCCTTCGCTGTCCAGTTCCAGCGGACGCTCGACGCGAACCAGCAGATCGTCCGCTGGACTCAGGCCTGCAGCGCCGCCCCATGCCACGCAACCGCCTTCCTGTTCCACGACGCGGCGTATCGTCGCCCGGTCCAGCATCACGGGCGCAAGCTGCTCCATGGTGTCGGCGGTGCCGGCGGGCGACGTAATCGCACGCGACGATGTTTTGGGAATGGTCAGGCCATGCGCCGCGACAATGGCCACGACGATGGGCGTGGTGCGGTTGCCGGGAAGGCCGCCGATGCAATGCTTGTCCATCACCTTCGCGACCTTCCATTCCAGGTGATCGCCAACGGCAATCATGGCGCGGGTCAGACCGATGGTCTCGCCCGCGTCGAGACGGTCACCGGCGCAGGCGGTGACGAAGGAAGCGAGGTGCAAGTCGGAATAGCGCCCCGCGGAAATGTCCCCGACGATGTCGCGCATCGCCGCATCATCCAATCGATGACCATAGGCCTTGGCACGCAGGTGGGTCAGCGAACCCGGCTGCGGTGCCAGGGAGAGTTCGACCTCGTCGCCGGCCTGCGCATCGAGCGCGTTCCAGCCCGCCTCGGAGAGGCTGGCCTCGCCATGGCCCAGCAACTGGCTGTGCACGGCGTTGACGGTGGCGATGATCCGCTTCGCGCCGACGCGGACCTGCACGCGCGATTGCACGGTAAATCCCTGGGCCTGGCAGATCGGGCAGTCACGACGGACAAAAACCACATGATGCTGATAGGTGTCGATGCCCAGATAGCGAAGCTTCAGATGCCGCTGCGCGTCAGCCGGGCCACTATCAGCACTCCCATTGCCACTTCCGTTGCCCGGCGCCGGCCCGGGCATGAGCTCGGCTGCCATCAGCCACGCACCGTATTGCGCCGTGCATGCGCCTGTTCCAGCCGCTTCTCGGCGGCTTCAACAGCTTTTTTCAGCGATTCCTGGCGCTTGAAATAGGCTTCGTTCAGGCGCGACCGCCCGCCTTCCCCGGCAATGCCGGTGCGTTCGCCCGGCAGCGGCTCCTCGCCTTCGGCAAGGCGGCGTTTCGCATCTGCAAGCGATTTTTCTGCGGCTGCCACCTCGGCGGCGGCGGCATCGATCGCCTGACCCACGCTGAATGACTGTGGCGGCATATCAGCAGCGGCCCGTGCCAATGCCGGAATCCAGGGCGCACAGACGACAGCCAGCGCCGTCAGCCATGCAGCGCCGCTCACTCCGCCCGCCCCCTGTTCTGCTGCGCCTGTCCTAGCCTCAGTCATCGCATGCCTCCTGCTCCATTTTCACCTTAGACGAGCATGCTATTTCGCATGCCTGATGGGCACTTGATCTCGGTCAAACAGCCCGGTGTTATTGGTCTTCATCATACTGCGAGTTGCCTGCAGTCATTCCCTGAAAGGAATCCGCATGAAGGCATTTTTCATCGCACTTGCATTCTTTTTTACGACGGGCACGGCTAGCGCACAGACAGCCGATGGCGCCGGGACCTATGCCCAGCGTTGTGCCAAATGCCACAGCATCGAGAAAGTTCGCTCCGGGCTTGCGACGCGCCGGGTCGCCGAACAGGAGGCCTTCCTGCAGCGCTTCCTGCAAAGGCACTATCCGCCGCCTGAAGAGACCAGGGCCGCACTCATCGCCTGGATGATGAAAGCGGACGGCAAGTAGCCGGATTGCATCAGCGCAGGGCGAAGATCACGAGTGCGGCAAGCAGCATTGCCGTGACCAGCAACACTGCGGCATTCAATCGTGCATTGCGCGTCAGATGTTCAAGCATAGTCAAACTGTTCATAGACAATGTTCGCTGCGGGAACACCGACGTGCAGCAGGGTTTTTTCGGCAGCGAGCATCATCCCGGCCGGACCGCACAGCAGGCACAGGCAACGCCGCGGGTTCTGCCCTCGCAGTGTGCGCAGCACCGCCTCCGGCGTAATGGCGCCCCTACCCCCCTGCCAACCGGGCGGCGGTGACTCCAGCACAACCTCTGTTTTAAGATCGAGCGTGCGCGCTGCGGCGCCAATCAACGTTCTGGCCGCCATGCGTTCGAGATTGCGCGCACCGTAAAGCAGCCCGACCGACCGCCGGTCCCCCGCGAGTTCGAGGTCGCGCAGGATGCCGGCAATGGGCGCAATGCCGATTCCGCCGGCAATCAGCACAAAGGCATCGGCATCGCGCCCCGCAATGCCAAAGTCGCCGTGCGGTCCGTCAACATAGGCCGGCGTACCGGGTTCAATCACAGCAGCAGCGGCAGAAAAATCGCCGCGTGCCTTGATCAGCAGCCTGAGTTCGGGACCTTCCCGCGGACTGGATGCCAGTGAATAGGGATGATCGCCCAGAGGAAATGGCCGACGGCCGAAGCTGACCCAGATGAACTGCCCGGCAGAGTATTCCAGCGCCTTGCCGTTCACGGGTTCAAGCACCAGTTCGCGTATGCCCTCCCCGTCAGGCTCGTTCGACCTGACACGCCATGCGGCGCGGGCAAGTTGCACCGGCTGGACCAGATGGGCATGCGCCGTTGATGCCAGCGCGACAGTCGCGAGCAACACCCACCAGGCCTTGAGCAGGCCGCCGCCGCTGTACAGGCCGACTGCCAGCGCGTGATGCAGGGATGCCGTGGCAACCACAACGGCGAGCGCGATATGCCATGCACGCCAGGCCTCGTAGCGCAGCGCAACGCGCGTGCGCAGCGCGGCGAGCAGGACCAGTGCCGCCAGCAGCACCAGCGCCACCACCCCTGAGCGCAGGTGCGGTGCCCCCGCCATCATCGCGAGGCTTGCCGGCAGGCGGCCCAGCTCATCCATATCCGATGGCAGGACCAGCAACAGCGGATGCAACAGCACCAGCCCGGACAGGACCCAGGCGGATAACTGGTGGAAGCGCAGCGTGCGGTCAATGCCGGCGCCACCGGAGACGCGCTCATGGCGGCCCGATGAAATGAATTGCAGCAGTAGCATGCTCAGCGCAACCAGGCCGGCACCAATGGCAAATTCCGCAGCGAAACCACGCTCACGCGCGGCACCGGATGCGACGATCACCAGCGGTGCGATGGCAACGAGCAGGTACAGGATCAACGCCCTCCAGGGGCCGGTCGCACAGCAGGCCGGAGTCAAAGTTGTCTGCATGGTCTTGCGTCACTCTCCAATTTTCGGCTGAACCTGGGCTTGATCCTGATCAAGGACCGGTCGTGCCAATTGACTATCCTTGCTCAAGTATCTTGCACCTCCACTTCCTTGCACAGGCGGAACAACATGACACACCTCACGGTGGAACAGCGCCAGACACTCGAACTGCAACTGACCAGTCTCATCGCGCGCCTGCGCGACGAAATTGCCGCAGCCACGACCGGTACGCCGGGCGCAAAAGCACTGGGCCTGACCAATCACCTGCAGGACATTGATGACGAGGCTGTTGCCAATCTGGAAACCGGCCTGGATGTCGCAGCCATCGAACGGGATATGCGCGAACTGCGGGCTGCCGAGCACGCGCTGGAGCGCCTCTCCGGCGGAAGTTACGGCATCTGCACCGACTGCAGTGTGGAGATTTCGTTCGATCGCCTGCATGCCAGCCCGACCGCAACGCGCTGCGTCACCTGCCTGTCCCGCGTCGAACGAGCCGACGGCAGAAACCGCCCGCACAGCCTCTAGGCGCTGCCCCGGTCCGCCATCAGTCCGCCTCTCAGTTCGCCAGATGCCGCCCCAGCATGCGCTTCAGGCCGGCCACATCGAGAATGCGCACGTTCTTTTGCTGCACGGCGATCAGGCCTTCGTCTTGGAAGCGGGAGAAAATCCGGCTCACCGTTTCCAGCTTGAGGCCGAGGTAGCTGCCGATCTCCTCGCGCGTCATGCGCAGGTTAAATTCCGTCTGCGAATAGCCGCGCGCCAGGAAACGCCGTGACAGATTGAGCAAGAGAGTGGCCAGGCGCTCCTCGGCACGCATGGTTCCAAGCAGCATCATGACGCCCTGGTCGCGCACCAATTCGCGGCTCATGACCTTGTGAAACTGGCGCTGCAGACCGCGCACTTCGGTCGCGGCCTGCTCCAGGCTTGAGAACAGGATCACGCATACTTCGCTGTCCTCGAGGGCGATGACATTCAGGGTGTGGCGATCCGTGCCTATGCCATCAATCCCCATCATTTCACCGGCCATGTGGAATGCCGTCACCTGCTCGCGCCCGTCTTCAAATAACACCGAACTCTTGAAGAAGCCGCTGCGGATTGCATACAGGGACTTAAATTCGCCACCTACCTGATACAGGCTCTCGCCGCGCTTTACGCGCTTGCGGGTATAGACCAGTTCATCCAGCCGATCCAGATCAGCACCGCTCAGACCGCAAGGCAGGCACAGTTCACGCAGTCCGCAGGAGCCGCAATGGGTCGGGCATTTCTCGACCTTGGCCGTGGTGGCCTGTGACGCTGCGGTGACTGCCCGGATCTGCACAACGGCCCGGAGCATGGCTGTTTGGGTGGACATGGTCATGACTGGGTTCCCCTGTTGTCTACTTTGTTGCCAAGACCGGACGCGATGCCGGCGAGTATTGGACCAAGCCGCGCGAACTCGTGGCTCTTGTCCAGGAAATGACGGGCACCGCGCGCCATGCAAAGGCGACGGTACTGCGGACCTGAATGGTTGGTGAGGATAATGAAGTCGATCTGTGGCTCATGAGGATGAACGGCATT